>NZ_JAHGVE010000035.1 GCF_018835585.1 Pelorhabdus rhamnosifermentans | reverse complement strand
AAAATCCGCTGGTCAAACTTTTAGAACAATACATTTACCACATGCTTTTATTGTTGATTATAATGAAAGATATAATAATACCACAGGTATGGGCGAATTTTCATTGCTTTTAAGACAGGAAGCAGATCAAGCAGATAAGGTAAAAGTTGAATGATTATCCAAAATTGGAGGAAGTTAAGTTGAGTTTCTTTGAAGAGTTAGATGGGGAAGCATGATGTTTCTATTAAGTTTGTAGAATTGATAGTATCATAAAGAATCTCCTGCTAAAATTTTTCATAATTTGGCAGGAGATTTCTTTAGTTAAATGGAATTTTGTAATAGAAAATTGGGTACTATGAATTGAATTTAGCGAAATTGTCCGCGCTATTATTTGATATGAATTACTAATATCTTGAATAATTAAGGGATAAAATGACTAGGTAAGAAATAGTTTGTGATGAGGAAGTATGAGGGGGATGATAGTATGAAGAAAATCAATTTAGGGATCTTATTTGGTGGTAGATCGACTGAACATGAAGTTTCATTACAATCTGCAAAAAACGTTATTGATGCACTGGATAAAAATAAATATGATATTACTTTGATTGGCATAGATAAGTCTGGACGCTGGTATTTAAATGATAGCTCTCAATTTTTGTTAAATAGTAGTAATCCAAAACTCATTGCACTTAATAAAACTAATAAAAATGTGGCACTTGTACTTGGAACCGAGAGTGAGCAGTTGGTGTGTGTATCGGATATAAAATTACGCGAAAATATTGATGTAGTATTTCCTATTCTACATGGCCCGTATGGTGAAGATGGTACTGTTCAAGGACTGCTAAAGTTAGCCAATCTTCCTTTTGTAGGAGCAGGGGTTTTAGGATCTGCTATAGGTATGGATAAAGATGTTACAAAGCGACTTTTAAGAGATGAAGGTGTTCCAATAGCTAGGTTTGTCGTCGTCCATGCATGGGAGCGTGAAAAATTCAATTTTATCAGTACCTCGCGAGAATTAGGTTTACCGTTATTTATTAAACCTGCAAACACTGGATCATCTGTTGGCGTTAGTAAGGTTGAAAATGAAACTGATTTTGAAAACGCTCTTGATAAGGCATTTGAATTTGATAATAAGGTACTAATTGAAGAATTTATCCAAGGACGGGAAATAGAATGCGCAGTACTAGGCAATGAAGTTCCGATTGCGTCGGGGGTTGGTGAAGTCATTACTCAAAGAGATTTTTATTCATACGAAGCGAAATATATAGATGAGAATGGTGCTTTACTTGAGATTCCAGCAAATATTCCCGTTAAAATAGTTGAAGCAATACAGGAGATGGCTACAAAAACATTTAAAATACTTTGTTGTGAAGGGATGGCCCGAGTAGACTTTTTCCTTACGAAGGGGAATAAATTAATTGTTAATGAAGTCAATACAATTCCCGGTTTTACAAATATAAGTATGTATCCTAAGCTATGGGAAATCAGTGGGATATCCTATAGTCAGTTAATTGATAGGCTTATTCAGTTAGCGTTAGATAGGCATGCTAGAGATAAACGATTGAAAACTTCGTTTGATGAATTATTGTGATTTAGTTCTGAGCAAGTCTATGTCGTTTGAACATATAGACATTCAATCTCATTAAGAGGATAAAAAACTGGATTAAATAGAGTTGGAAAGGGGAATTATGGAAAAATAATTAGTTGAAGAGGCAGCAAACAGGTTCAAAGAAGGTCTCTCATGTTCGCAAACGATATTTCTTACTTATGGAAAGCAATATGGGGTTGATGAGAAGACTGCTAAAACTATAGCTCGTTCCTTTGGTGGTGGAATGGGGCGTACTTGCCAAACCTGTGGGGCAGTTGACGCGTGCATGGTTATGGGATTTATTAATAATGATGATAATGAGAAATTGGCGAAGGAGAAGACTTATGCTCTTGTGTAATCGTTCTCCCGCAAATTCCAAGAAATACATGGTAATGTAAACTGTCAGCAGTTGCTAGGCTGCGACCTTGGGACTGGCGAGGGGCAGGACTATTTTAGAAGTAATAATCTTAATCAAAGGTGCACGGGCTTTGTTAAAGATGCGGCACTCATCTTGGAAGAGTTAATTAAAGATTAAAGCCTATGTTTTAGATAATGGAATCTCTTATATGAATGTTGCTGCCGATTTTTCACTCAAGTGAAAAATTCGATTTTATGTATGGGAAAATATTTTAGGAGGAATTGAAATGGGAGTTACTATTTATCAAGTAGACGCTTTTACTGAGCAACCTTATAAAGGAAATCCGGCTGCTGTTTGTCTTCTGGAAGTGAATAGAAGTGAAGAATGGATGCAGTCTGTAGCCGCTGAGATGAATTTATCGGAAACAGCTTTTTTATTTCCTGAGGGTGATGGATATAGACTCCGTTGGTTTACCCCTAAAAGTGAGGTTAAACTTTGTGGTCACGCAACTTTGGCGAGTGCCCATATTCTGTATAAGGAAAAAAGGTTACCGTTGAACTGTCAAGCTCGATTTTCTACCTTAAGTGGCTTGTTAACAGCTAGATATTATGAGAATACTGGCTTAATCGAATTGGATTTTCCGGCTACTTCTGTAATTTCTTGTGAACCGCCTTATGGCTTAGTGGAAGCTTTGGGGGTAAAACCGATTTTTGTCGGGCGTAGCGATGACGATTATTTGATAGAAGTGGCATCAGAAGATGAAGTAAAAAAGGTTGTGCCAAATTTTGTTCAATTACTTCAGGTTTCGTGCAGGGGAGTAATTGTGACTGCTTTGTCTTATTCTGACGAGTACGATTTCATTTCTCGGTTTTTTGCTCCTGCTGTTGGTGTGAATGAAGATCCAGTCACTGGTTCGGCTCATTGCCGGCTCACACCCTACTGGCAAGCCAAGTTAGGAAAAAATGAGTTTACTGCCTATCAGGCTTCAAAACGGGGCGGTTTCTTAAAATTGGCTATGAAGGGAGATCGAGTTTGTATTAGCGGAAAAGCAGTAACTATATTGAAGGGAGAATTGGTTGATTAATTATTGAAAAACAATCAATAACAAAACAGCGGTTTTCTGAGCGGATTGGTGGTAATAGGTTTTGATAGTAATAGATCATTATTGATAGAATTGTATGTGACAGGGAGAAAAACGTAAATGATAAAGACTAATTTGACGATTCAAGGTATTCCTGCAATTCTGTGGGGAGAACCATCGGATAAACTATTTATTGCTGTTCATGGAAACATGTCCAGTAAGGATGATGACGTGATTGTAGTTTTTGCAGAAGAAGCAACAGCCAAAAGATATCAGGTGCTCAGCTTTGACTTACCTGAACACGGAGATCGCAAAGATGAAAATTATGCTTGCAAGGTTCAAAACTGTGTCAGCGACCTTACTGCTATCATGGGTTATGCGCGAACTATTTCAAGTAATATAGGATTGTTTGCCTGTAGTATGGGGGCATATTTCAGTTTGCTTACGTATCGGGATTTGCCACTCGAACAATGTTTGTTTCTTTCTCCTGTATTAAACATGGAGCGCATCATAAATAATATGATGTCATGGTTCAATGTAAGTGAGGACAGATTAAAAGTCGAGAAAGAGATTGAAACGCCAATCGGACAGACACTTTACTGGGATTATTACTGCTATGTAAAATCCAATCCTATCGACACATGGGATAAGCCAACTGCGATTCTCTATGGTTCGGACGACAATCTTTCTGAGTTTGATGTAGTCTCAGATTTTGTTAAACGCTATCATTGTAAATTGCAAGTTTTGGAACATGGGGAACATTATTTCCATACTGACGAACAATTGAGATATCTTAGACAGTGGCTGAAAGATAATATTTTCACATTATGAGCAATACGTTTAGGATTGATGAATTTAAGGATTTATTTTCTAGTGCGATTAGTCCGTGGGACTAGGATAGAGCGTATCGATTGCTGGTTGATAGAATTGTGTATGATCGGGAAGAAAAAGGGGTTACGCTGGAAGTTTTGTAGAATTGAATAAAATTATTTGAAAAATGAAAGCTTCTGCTGAATTCTGTATGAATTTGGCAGGAGTTTTGTGCTAATTTGGGAATTAGAGTAATAATGGAAAAATCCTCTATTTCAATTTAGGCCGGAGTAGAGGATTGTTTATGTTAGGACATTTGTAATTGACAGTTGAGTAGGTATTTCTTATCACGTACAAAAGATCAAGTTACGGATAGTCAAAAACTAAACCTGCTATTTATCAGTAGCAGGTTTAGTTTTTGGCGTATTTAAGGCGGATGAACTTATCAAATTTTCTGCTTTTAATCTGGAAGAATATGCTATAATAATTGTACAGGCTGTCAGGGGACGGTTGGCCACACCCTTTTTAGAAAGGGGGTGGTACGATGATAACAACGTTTGAAGCAATGTATCTCATGATCGCATTTGCAACGCTTGTTGTTTTAATCATAAAAAAGAAATAACCGCCCCTAGTCAAGGTTTGCGGTTATTTCTTAATAGCTAAAATCCGGGCTAACCGTTTCCGGTCAGACAACCTGTAGGGCTGATGTGTGTCGAGCACGTCAGTCCTTTTCTTATATTATACCCAGTGAATGAAAAATATGCAACTGATTAGAAAATTGTGTTGGAAGGGCCCCGCTATTTTATCACAGCTTTTTTTCATCGTGAGCGGCGTAGTATTCTTTAAACGCAGTCTTAAACTGTACTTTTGCCCAAACGCGTAGATCGGAATCGTCGCTTTCCATTAAGTTTCTTAATATAGTTAGCATGTCTTTTAAGTCGGGGGCAGAAATGGCCGCGCTTTTTTGTTGTTGCATTTCTTTTTCTACCCCTAGAAGTATCCAATCAATCGAACAATCAAATTTTCGAGCAATAGTTTTTAGTGCTAGTGCTCTAGGTAATGATCCTCCCGTTTCCCATGTTTCAATAATAAGACAACAAACATAAAAGTATATGTTCAAAGTTTATAAAGAAAAAGCCTGCTATTTATCGGTAGGCAGGCTTTTTTGCGTATTTAAGGCGGATAAGTTCTTTGAATTCTTCAAGTCGTTCTAATGTTTCAGGTGGTAAATCCTGTAGCGAGTTATCGGTATGATGGTCGACAAGCTTTTCAATGGGAGTGCAAATATTAGTCTCTCCCAAAAGCCAAGCCGTATTGACTCCTGATCGTTTTGCAACAATTTTCATCATTTCGCTATCTGGTTCACCACGACCGTCGAGCCATCCGTTTAACTGATTACGAGTGGCTCCGTTCTGCATATTCTTCTTGGGTTAAATGGTGGTCTTGGTCTTTAGCTTCTTCATAAAGTTTGTTGAATCTTTGAGTTATCGGGAATTTGACTTATAAAAATCAAATTTTTGAAATAAGGAATTAAATAAGTCAATTTTTTATATAACTCAAGCTTGACCCCATTGTCTCCGCCGTCTCCACATTGGGGCCAAAAGAAATTCTAAAAGGATTGAGACAAAAATGAGAATCAGCCATGTATAAACAAAGCTGGTTCTCATTTTAATATTGTTAAGTGTCGAATAGTTTAATTTTTTCTTTGGTCAGAGTACTTTTACATCGTGAAAGTTCATGTGTCTGATTTCGTACCTTTCCATTTAATACAGTCTTTATAGTGCGAAGCGATCAAAAACAAATTTACAGAATGCCGTAATTGCGGGGGAATGATTATTATTCTGTGAAATAGCTAAAGCAGTAGTCCGTTTGGGGGCATTATGAATCTTTACTATTCTAATAGAAGCTTTCTTGAGTGATTTTGCGACTCGTGAAGTTAGTAAGGATACCCCTAGTCCTTCAGCTACAAGAGCTGAGATAGTTTCTACTTGGCTACTCTGATAGACAATATTAGGATTGAATCCGGCACGGTGGCATGCTTCCAAATTGACTCTAAGCATACCATAAGTTGCTTTCATACAGATATGGTTTTCATTTTTTAATTCGACTAACTCAACCATTCTTTTTTTTGATAGTGGATGCCCTTGATTGACGATTAAAACCAAATCATCGTTGATTAAAGGATAGAAGTGGATATCGTCATATTGCTCGTAGTTAGATGGTGGTGTCAGTAAGGCTACATCAATTTCTGATGTTTGTAAAGCCTCTAATAGTTGATCGCTAGCGTCTTCACGGATTTCCAAATGTAAATTAGGATAGGCTCTTTGAAATGAGGCAATAACTGATGTTAGCCCTAAAAAACCTATTATAGGAATGGCGCCAATCACAAGTTGGCCTCGTTCAACCGATATAAATTCCTGCATAGCCCGTTTAGCCAGAGTTATTTCCGTCAAGATATTTGCCGCATAAGCAATAAATTCTTTTCCGGCAGGAGTTAGACTGACAGTGCGGGTTGTACGTTTAAATAACCGAATACCTAGCTCTTCTTCAAGTTTTCCGATCTGCTGTGAGAGGGTGGATTGAGAAATGCATATTTCGGCAGCGGCGTGTGAGAAGTGATGGTACTTGACCACTGCCAAGATATATTCTAATTGATGAAGTTCCATTTAAGTTTTCCTCCCAAGGTTGGATTAATCGATGCCATAGATTAATTATATCGATTAAAAGCGTTTGTGTCGATAAAAGAAGTGTTATATATTGAAAATACAAATTAAATAGGAGGATTATTTTGAAAAATAAAAATTTGAAATATGATGTCGTAGTAGTTGGTGGAGGATCAGCCGGGATTGCTGCTGCAATAGGAGCTTCACAATCTGGGAAAAAGGTATTGCTAATTGATAGAAATCCATATCTAGGGGGGCAAGCTACTAATTGCTCTTTACCAGCGTATTGTGGATTTTTTACACAAGCAGATCCTTTTGAGCAGGCTGTGGGCGGAGTTGGACAACAAGTGTTAGAAAGGATGGGGAATTTAGGCTTTTACCAAGGACCGCGCCGGACGGCTAAAACAGGTACAGTGATTGTTGTTCTTGATGCAGAGGAAATTAAATATTCGTTGGATTTGTTTATTGCTGATTCTAATGTTGATGTATTACTTGATACACAAGTGATAGCTGCTGATCACAAGAATGGTGTTATCTGTTCTCTTGAATGCATGGATGATGAGGGAAGATTTACTGCAAGTGGGGAAGCCTTTGTGGATGCATCGGGGGAAGCAAACCTTACCGCGCTGGCAGGCGGGAAATTTACCATAGGCGATGAATTAGGGCATATGCAATCCGGGACATTGATGTTGCGTATAGGTGGTATTGAGCCTGGTACCAACGTTTATCCTGATATGGTTGCAGAAGCTGTACGTAAGGGCAAGACGGCTGGAATTACTTCTTTGACTAAAGAGCTGGGTACGGTAATACCAGCACCAGGGATGTCAGGTGACGTGATGTTTATTTTACCAGATGAGGGAGTAGACGGGCTTGATGCATTAAGTCTGACTCGCTCGGAGATATCAGCCCGCCGTCAAGCGTGGGCATATTTAGAAACTTTCCGGCGGTTTCTGCCGGGGTGTGAAAATGCCTATATTGTTCAGACGGGTCCCAGGATTGGCATTCGTGAGACCCGTCATATTATTGGTGAATATATTCTCACGTCAGAGGATGTTTTAAAAGCCAAACGCTTTCCGGATGCTATCGCCAGAGGGGCTTGGCCTGTGGAGTCACATCCACAACCAGGTGGTCCCAATGTCTGGCAATCGATTTGTGATCATTCTTACTACGAGATTCCCTTACGTTGCTTAAAGGTTCAAGGCGTAAGAAATCTTTGGGCGGCAGGTCGAATTATTTCCTGTGACTCAGTGGCATTTTCCTCTGTGCGAGTAATGGGAACTTGTTTTGCTACAGGGCATGCCGCTGGTGTTGCCGCAGCTTTAACTTCCCAGAGTAATCATATTGAGACGGAGGCTGTACGTAAAGAGCTGCTTTGTCAAAAAGCAATTATATGATAATTAAGATGAAATGGGGTATAAATTGTGAAAATTAAGAATGTTGATATTACTGGAATGCAAATCGGAGTTTTAATTATAGTCTGGTTAGCTTTTTTATTGTCTTTCGTTGGTAGATTGGCATGGCCACCCATTATGCCTTTAGCAGTTAAAGATTTAGCAATGACTGCTAAAGATGCAGGAAGTTATATGACAGCATTTTATATCGGCTACGTATTAACCCAACTGCCGGGTGGTTTGCTAGCGGATCGTCTTGGTTATCGTAAAGTTATATTATGGTCTTTCATTTTAATGGGCCTTTTTACTGCGCTAATGGGGACTATCCAGTCATATGAGCAAGGATTTATATATAGAATTTTAGCAGGAGTTGGGTCAGGTGGGGTGTATTCAGCATGTGTTCGAGCTATTTTTGACTGGTTTCCTGGTAAAGGCCGCGGCACTGCGATGGGATTCTTTTTTACTGCTTCATCTCTAGGAGTGACCGTTGTTAACTTATTTGTTCCTACTATTGCTAATTCCCAAGGTTGGAAGGTTTCCTTTATTATATCGGGCGTCCTGTCTATTATTGCTTTAGTGTTCGCTTACTTTATTTTGAAGGAGCGTACAAGTTCATTAGGAAGCAAGCAATCTCAAAAAGCAGCAAAATTTTTTACAGATATAGGAATGTTGTTGAAAAACAGAGATTTAATGATTACAGCTTTTGTAGGTTTTTGTGCCATGTGGGCGACATGGGGCACAGCCACCTGGGCTAACACATATATGCATAAAGCATTGCATTTTTCTTTAGTGGAAGCTGGCGTGGTTATGTCTATATATGGTATTGCTGCACTACTATGTAAACCTGCTGCTGGTATTCTTACAGATGTTTTTGGAAAAAAGAAAAAGATACTGATCTTTTGGATGATCATAGTATTCGCTCCACTTTTACTTTTTTTTGGAATCAATACAAATATTACATTTGTGTATATTACTGCTCCCTTTCTTGGCATTGCAGCTTTTTTATATACTCCTGTTTTGAGCGTTTTTGTTGGAGAACTAGTAGAATTGCGATTGGTAGGATCGGCTACAGGATTAGTAAATACAATCTGGCAATTAGGTTCACTTTTGTCTCCATTGGCGGTAGGTATGGTCCTTGATGCCACAAACAATTATGTATTTGCTTTTGCTACATTGGCTGCAGGACCGCTTATCGGAGCGTTAGTTATTTTGACTGTGAAGGAAAAGAAAAAGGAAGATTAAATTACAAAATGTGGTCTAGTAACGGTAATGGCAGTAACTTTAAATACTAAGTGGGAGGGTATATGAACAGTCAGGAAAATCAAGATATTTTTGAAAAAATCAAATTTACTATGCCTCTGGTACAGAAGATATTAAATCATGAGATCGGTGTGGCTCTTACTGATCGGGAAAAAGTTCTTATGTATATACCTGCAAAAGACCATGACTTAAAGGTTGAGGTTAACAGGAAATTGCGAGAAGGAACAGGTTTATATAAGGTAATTTACGAAGATATACCTTATTTTGTGGCGCGGCTTGCTCATCCCACTGGTGTAAATTATATAACAAAAGTTAGAGCGGTTCATAATCAAGACGGTGAAATCATTGGAGCGTTGTCTATTACGCAGTCAATTCAACGTCAAGAAGCTTTGAAAAAGGTGGCGAGGGAGTTATTAAACGATATTAGTTTGCTAGCCAGTACTAGTGAAGAGATATCAGCTCAGTCGCAAGAAATAGCAAGTGTTGTTCAAACATTAGAGAAAGTTACTGAAGAATCGCAGGTTCGAGTCAGCGAAACAAACCAAGTGTTGGGTTTTATACAAGATATTGCCGGACAGACTAATCTATTGGGACTGAATGCGGCGATAGAAGCTGCGAGGGTTGGTGAGCAGGGACGCGGATTTGGTGTTGTTGCGCAAGAAATTCGCAAATTGGCGAACAGCAGCAACGCCTCAATTGCAAAAATTAGTGCCATATTGGGCGCCATTCAGACGGATAGCAAACTTAATTATAGCCAAATAAGACAAATCGAAGAAGGGATTATTCAAGTCTCGGATGCCATCACTCATATGGCTGATGCAACTCAACATCTTAGTCCGACGGCACATCGGCTGGAGGAACTGGCAGATGCATTTTAAAATGAGGCGATTTGTAAACCTTTTAAAGAAGTTGCCTTCTGGGATAAATTCGCAAAATAACTATATAAGAGAAAAGAGGAGTATTGATATGAAAAAGAAAGCCATTATAGCTATCAATGGGAGCCCAAGGAAAAGCTGGAATACAGCAACTTTATTGACCAAGGCATTGGAAGGGGCAGCATCACAGGGGGCTGAAACGGAATTGATACATCTTTATGATCTCAGTTTTAGGGGCTGTACCAGTTGTTTCGCCTGTAAAAGAAAAGGCGGTAAAAGTTACGGAAAATGTGCAATGAATGATGAGTTGACTCCAATCCTCGAGAAAATTGAGTCCGTTGATGCCATTATTCTGGGGTCACCTATCTATATGGGAACAGCTACTGGAGAAATGAGATCATTTATGGAGCGGCTTGTATTTCCGTACGTAGTATATGATGGAAACTACTCTTCTCTTTTCAAGAGGAAGATACCGACAGGTTTTATTTATACCATGAATGCTACCGAAAGCCAGATGGAGGAAAGGGGATATGCCCAGTCTTTCGAATTGGCTGAAATGATGTTGGCCAGAGCTTTCGGTAAGGTAGAATCACTTTGTGTTACTGATACGTACCAGTTTGATGATTATTCTAAATATGTTGCCAGTGCCTTCAACCCGGAAAAGAAAGCCGCAACACGTAAAGAAGTATTCCCGCAGGATTGTGAAAAAGCATGTAACATGGGCATGCGATTTGTAAAGGATAATTTCGCGGATTCTGGAAAATAAGTCAGGATCACCCGTATAACGGGTGGCTTGATTACGCCCTATATCAGCATCAAGATATGCAGTGGAAGGTAAGTTTGGTAAATGTAAAAGAAAGTATGGATGTGACATTGGTAAGAAAAAATTGAAAGGACTTTTCAGTAAGAGTCGAAAAGATGATGGTAATTGGCATTTTCTTGCTGAAGTTGGTAGTGCATCAAATTGGGGTTCTTTCACATTGCGTTAATATGCTTGTTGCAAGAATACTTTTTAGATCTAGTGCCGTTAAATGTATATTCTCCACTATAGCAAAGTCAGTTTCGGCTAAAAAAGGTTCTTGGCAATGTATAATTCTTGATCATGCGGACAGTAATATATGGAGATATTGAAGGCATTCATGAAGTAATCGAATGGAAATGGGAAGAAATTGATTCCGGAGGAATGGTGCTCTTAAAAAATCTACAATTAATAATTAATAAAAAATGGTCAAAAACCTGTATATACAGGGACAGTACATAAAAATTATCGGTTTTTTGCTGCTGTTTTTATCTCTGGCGTTTTCAGTTTGGGCTAGAGTGATATTAGGCAAAAATTGGAGTGGCGTAATACAAAAGGTACAAGGACAGCGTCTTATAACGAAAGGTCCCTATAGATATATTCGTAATCCAATATACAATGGAATCATCGGGGGCTTCATCGGAACATTTATTATAGTTGGTACTTTAGCCTCATTGTTAGGAATGCTGATTATTATAGTGACTTATATATTAAAGACCATCAAAAAAGAAAGATTTTTAGTGGAGTCCTTCGGAGAGGCTTACTGCCATTAATTTTTTAACAATTATGGGAATATGCATTATTCAGGGAGTATCTTGACTGAATAATGCTATTTTTGAAATAGGGAATTAAATAAGTCAATTTTTTATATAACTCAAGCCTGACCCCATTGGACCATCAGATCTATAAAAGTTTATTGACAAGAACGTCAAAATGAGCTAAAATCAATTTTATAATTGTCGAAATGTGATACAATCAACATAGGGGCTGTAAAAATGGATACTAAAAAAATGGATACTAAAAAAATGGCGAAAATATTTAAAGCTCTTTCGAATGAGAATCGATTAGAATTATATTTAAAAATTGCCGAGGCTCACGAAGCCAGTTTTGAAACGGGTGGCGGATGTTGTGTTGCCGACATCATTGCTTGTTTAAATATTGGTGCACCGACAATTTCACATCATATCAAAGAATTGGTTAACGCAGATTTGATTACCACTGAAAAAAGAGGGAAATTTTTAATATGTAGGGTAAATGACCAACAAGTTACTGAAGTTAGTAAGATGTTAGCACTACAACGAATAATCTAATTTTAGTTTTTAAAAAATTTGTCTTATATTTCGATGCTTATATAAGTATCATATTATCATGACGGGTGAAGTATCCAAGTGGAGAAGGTTTGTCCCGTAAGAAATATTAAAGTTGGAAGAAAACCTGAGTTTTTGCATAAATGTGAAGGATACTATGCATGTATACATCATTGCCCTCAAAATGCAATACATTTAAAATTTGAGAGAAGCAAAACTAGATTCATTAATCGAAATGTAAAATTAAAAGAGATCATTGATGCTAATAACCAAAGCAAATCTGTAGAATGAATTTTAGTTTAAGGCGAAGTAGCGAGAGAGGTAATAGGTATGAGCGATACCATTGGCAAAAAGAAGTTCATCAATGAAATTGCTACGTCAATGTATATGGGACCAAAAACTATGTTTACTATGTTGAGAGACTTTATTAAAGCTAATCCCAAAAGAACGCCCGACAAGCCTATTCCTATAAATTTCATAGATACACTACCGCTACAAGACGTGAATCAAACAAAAGTAATCTGGTTTGGTCATTCTACTGTCTTGTTGGAAATGGAAGGCAAAAGAGTATTGTTAGATCCCATGTTTTCAAATTCTCCATCACCATTTTCATTGTTCGGAGGTAAACGCTTTAGCAAGGTATTGCCCATTGAAATGAAGAAGTTGCCGCCAATTGATATTGTTATTCTGTCGCATGATCATTATGACCATTTGGATTATAATTCAATCATGCAGCTCAGAGACAAGACGCGACTATTTTGCGTTCCCAATGGTGTGGGGATTCGTTTGAAAAAATGGGGAATCGACCAAGAAAAGATAAGAGAATTTGATTGGTGGAATGAATTGATTGTTCAAGGATTGACGTTGGCTTGTACACCTGCAAGGCATTTTTCAGGCAGAAGTCTGTTTGATCGCAACACAACTCTGTGGTGTTCATGGGTGATTACAGGTAAGCAAACAAGAGTCTTCTTTAGTGGAGATGGCGGCTATGGTCCTCACTTCGAACAAATTGGCAAAAAGTATGGACCATTTGATTTGACGCTAATGGAGTGCGGTCAATACGATGCCAGATGGTCTGCTATTCATATGCTACCTGAAGAAACAATACAAGCCCATATTGATGTTAGGGGTCATAGTATGATCCCTATCCATTGGGCGGCTTTTAGTTTGGCTTTTCATGATTGGACAGAACCGATTGAGCGTGTAACAAAAATGGCAAAAGAACGCAAAGTCAATATTGTTACACCCAAAATCGGGGAATTTGTAATTGTGGGTTCCGCTGAGTACCCGAAATCCGTTTGGTGGAAATAACAATACTGAAAACTGTTGTACAATCAGGGATCACCTTTATCCTGTAATATTGCAACGAATTTAGAAGCCTTTTATGTCGTTTGTCTAAACTCTGATTTTAATAAGGAGCTGAGTAAAATGAGTCTTATAACTGTAGATGAATCAAAATGTATTAAATGCGAACTTTGCATTAAGGAATGTCCAGTAGCGGTTCTGAAAATGGGGAAAATCGGGCCAGAAGATAGAGAAACAACAACTTGTATTGCCTGTGGACATTGTGTTGCTATATGCCCTAATGCTGCTATAGATAATAAAAAAGCACCTTTGGTACAGCAAGTTGATTTAAAAGATTTTCCTAAATTAAATGCACAACAGGCGGAACATTTTTTAAGATCGCGTCGTTCCATAAGAAATTATAAAGATGAGTCAGTATCAAGAGAGAAATTAGCAAAATTAATTGATATTGCAAGGCTAGCTCCTACTGCAGAAAATAGTCAAGGTATATCCTTTGTGGTAGTTGAAAATAAACAATTAATTGAAGAAGCTACTGAAATTACTATTCAGATGATAGAAAATTCTCCATTAAGGCATCTAGTAGAAGCAGCTGTCAGAAGTTACAGGGAAGATGGAGTTGATTCCATTTTCCGTGGTGCTCCGAATTTAATCATAACTATTGCAGATAAAAATCTTCGAAGTGCCAGAGATAACTCGGTTTCATTTTTGACTTATCTAGAATTATATGCTCCTTCACTAGGGCTTGGATCCTGTTGGGCCGGAATTTTTGAATATTGTGCATCTATTGAGCATTCGCCACTGCTTAAATTATTCAATATTCCAGAAGAAAAAAAGATAACAGCTGCGGTTATGGTTGGATATCCTAAGTACAGCTATAAGCGGTTAGTGGATAGAAATCCTTTGGAGGTTGTTTTTCTATAATAGGTAAAGTAAATGCACCAGGGTGATCTTAGACATTACTCTTGTTTCGATAATGACAGAAGACCTTGGTCAAATTATGACTAAGGTCTATCTTTGTTTGCTTCAGCAGCGTGGCATGTTATGGAAGAAAATTTTCATCATTTCGCTATCTGGTTCACGACCTTCGAGCCATCCGTTTAACTGATTACGAGTGGCCCCGAATCGTTCTGCATATTCTTCTTGGGTTAAATGGCGGTTTTGGTCTTTAGCTTCTTCATAAAGTTTGTTGAATCTTTGAGTTAGCGGGAGTTTGACTTATAAAAATTTAATTTTTGAAATAGGGAATTAAATAAGTCGATTTTTTTATATAACTCAAGCCTGACCCCATCGTCTTTTAGTGGTAGCCTTTGTCAGGCGTTTGACAGAGTTTCAGGTGCTGAGGCGATAAGTGTGTCAACAACCTGACCCCGTCGTCCCTAAATCCGGCGGGAGTTTTTCGCTTTTATAGGAATACAGAGTATTATTAACCTGAGTTCCAAAGAGCAGAATTTATTTTTTCATTGTGAGGAGTGGTTTGATTGATAAAAGCAATATTGTTTGATATTGATGGCACAATGATAGATAATTATGACGCAGAGAACAAGGCTTTATATCAGATACATCGCAAGCATCAACTAAATGGAATGCCTGTTGATGCTTTTATTGAAGAGTGGCATAAGCAATCAGAACATCATTTTGAACGATATCTGGCTGGCGAGTTGGATTTCGATACTCAACGAATATTGCGTGTTCAAGCCGTGTTCGACAAATTCGGACAGAACATACCTAAAAACGAAGTAGAACCTTTGTTTCAAGAATATCTTGCAGAATATGAGTCAAACTGGTGTTTATACAATGATGTAATGAGTTGTCTGGAATCACTGAGGGGTTACTTGCTTGGAGTGGTCTCAAATGGCGATTTAGCCCAGCAACAACGTAAGTTGAACAATACCGGGATCATAAACGAGTTTTTGTCTATTCTTATATCTGGCGATTTTGGTATAGCAAAGCCACAGCCAGCTATTTTTGAAGCTTGCCTTACGCAATTAGGCGTGAGCAAGGAAGAAGCCATATATGTGGGGGATAGTGTAGAAAAGGATATGGTTGGAGCTATGAATGCCGGTATAAGAGGAATCTTGATTGATCGTGGTGACCATCAGCGTTCTTTGCTGCCTGATCAAGTATCAGTGGTTAATTCTTTGGATGAAGTAAAAGATGTTATTAGTAGATTGTAATTATTATTTGTTTCCGAAGGATTTAACTTATCCTCAAATACAACTATTTTTATATAAAATTGCAATTGAAGTATATGTTTAAAAATCCCCTTTTAAGAAATTAGAGCAATGCTTCCAATAGACTAGTATCTCTTTTTTGGGCAGTGAAGCAAACTTAGAGTCATTAGACCCATTGCATAAAAAAAATAACAAAAACATAGGCGTCAGCATAATGCTAGCGCCTGTTTTCGTTCATAATAGACGTAAGTTAATCCAATTTGTATTTTCTATTTGATGACGTGTTATCACTTGTCAGGAGCGAGAGAATTTTATATAGCGTAAGGGAAAACCATTTTTTAAGGGGAGGTAACCATGGATAAAAATGAACTTAAACATTTAATAGAAGAAGCAGACAATGCAATAAATAGAGAAGACTTCGATGCTTTGCTTGACTTTTATACGGATGATGCGACCCTAGTAGTCAAACCTGGGATGCTTGCAAAAGGGAAAGATGCAATTCGAAGAGCGTTTGTGGCTATTGCTGAATACTTTAACCATAGCCTTGTGGTTAAGCAGGAAAGCATGAATATAATTGAAGGTGGTGATACAGCACTAGTCATATCAAAAACACTACTTAGCGCCAACCAAAAAACTGATTCAGCATTTTCTATGGAACGTAATGCCACGTACGTATTCAGGAAGGATTCTGACGGAATTTGGCGTTGCGTTATTGATAACTCCTATGGGGTTGAATTGCTAGAGTTATCCGAAGAAAAGTCATCCAGATGATGTTGTTGAGTCGAAAAAATGGTGCTGCTAAGAGTTCTGGGTGATTATAGATAATGTTAGGCAAATTATTGACGCATGTTTATTATCCGCAACGAGCAGGTTATGGAAGAAAATAAAAAAGGCTCAAACCCATATGACGTACGGCCTCAGGACCTAAAAACTGCGTTTTTTAATGACATGTACTGGAACAATAAAATGCCGACGAAGCCAGTATATATCAGGACTTCCACTTGTTGCATGACACTGTTATCATGTGATAGAACGATCCTCTAACTCGGTTTAGGCCTAGGGAGAGGATTGCTTATGTTTGTTCAAAAGTTCTACGCCGAAAAACCTGCTATTTATCGGTAGCAGGTTTTTTGGTGTATTAAGGCGGATAAATTCTTTTAATTCTTCAAGTCGTTCTAATGTTTCAGGTGGTAAATCCTGTAGCGAGTTATTGGTAGGATGGTCGACAAGTTTTTCAATGAAAGTGCGAATATTTGTTTCTCCTAAAAGCCAGCCGTATTGACTCCTGATCGTTTTGCAACGATTTTCATCATTTCGCAATCTAAGGTAGATACTTCAGAAATTATGATATGATTTTGCATTAGATATTTTTTCAAGTGATAGAATAATGACCCGAAAATTATTTAAAGATTAACTTATGCAAATAACGTTGACGAATGTATGGACCATAAGGAGGGATTGGCTGAATCAGATAAAAAATAATGAAATATCTAAACAAAATGGCATAACAATATAAGTTAATTACAGCAAGTGAACAAAGAGACGATGTTTGACAAAAGAAAAAGAGATAGAAAGCATTTCGACAAGGTAATTGGCTAGGATGGAATATTAAAAAGTGTAATTGATAGAATATAATGGGACAATGAACCTGTCCTCGCGTCCCATGAGTTCATCCCAATAATATATAAGTAGCTTTGTCAACAACCCCGTCCCCTTGACATACTGTTGCCACAAGTTTGTCACTGATGAAGGCAGCGGCAAATGTCACAATACAGATAGCAGCCCAGGGAAAGGCGGCTGCGATGCCCATTTTTTGTAGGGAGAATTGTTGTGCTTCCATCAGATAGAGGGGCAGCCAAGCCAAGAAAACGTACATAATATAGTCAGTAATGAAGTATTGAATTCCAATGGCGCCGGGAATTTGCATAGCAGAATATCCAACAAAAAAGGCGGTCTGCATAAAGCCCATATCGATTTTAGTAAAGGCGAATTCGTCATAATAGCGGGGGTAGCCACCGAAGATTTACCCGATCCATATAAGAAATAAAGCCAATAAGAAACATGAGGATTGCCAAGCACCATCGGAAATTCGTTTGTTTCATTTTTATTTTTGCAGTATCCTCCTTAAATATGGGTGCGGAATAGCTTGTGATAAAAAAGCCTACAGATGGAATCGACAGTTTTTATCAAATAAGAAAAAATCAGCGATACAGCGAAAATTCGTAATCTGTTATCTATTATGACAAATCATATGTATTTAGCCAATGATTTTGTGTAAAGTTGTAATGTTTCATTCTTTCTTGTGAGAAGCATATAGGTTTAACTTATTCTTTACGTGTCGATAACATTATTCCTTTCCATTTGTATTAAACTAAAAATAATGACTGTCTCACAAAGTACCCAAAATAAAGTATCAAAACTCCAGTAAAAGACCAGTTTGCAATTAACCATGTGTTTCAGGCTATTTAGTTTGTGAGAACACACATAAATACAAAAGGGAGAGATAAGATGTCAGAAATCTGCTTCAAAAATGTTGACAAAAGCTATGATGGCAAAGATTTTATCATCAAAAATCTAAATCTTGTTATTCCTGATGGCAGTTTCACTGTTCTCGTCGGTCCAAGCGGCTGCGGTAAGTCTACGACCTTACGCATGATTGCTGGTCTGGAAAATTTAACAAACGGTGAACTTTTTCTTGATAATCTCCGCATGAACGAGGCACCACCAGAAGAGCGTGATATCGCTATGGTTTTTCAGAATTTTGCCCTCTATCCAACAATGAGCGTCAAAGAAAATATTGAATTTGGCCTGATCAACCGCAAGATTCCTGCTGATATCCGAAAAAATCTCATCGCGGATGTAGTTGAAATCGTTCATCTTCAAGATTATCTGCACAAAAAACCCGGCGAACTTTCCGGTGGACAGCGTCAACGAGTTGCCTTGGCCCGCGCCATGGTGAAAAAACCAAAAGTCTTTCTTATGGATGAACCACTAAGCAATCTTGATGCCAGTCTGCGCAATAAAATGCGCACGGAGCTCATCGAATTACATAAACGTCTCAAAACAACCTTCGTCTATGTCACACACGATCAAACAGAAGCCATGTCCATGGCAACAGATATCGTGCTCATGTGTGAAGGACGCATCCAGCAAAAAGATAAACCTTTGAAAATCTACCGTGATCCCAACAATATTTTTACAGCACAATTCATCGGAACACCTACGATGAACATGTTGCCGATTGAAAACGGACTTTCCAAGAAACCTTTTCCCCCAACAGCTAAATATATGGGCTTCCGCCCCTCACGTGTCCAACTTGTTGAAGATGCAATCCAACAGCGCTTGCCCATTGAATTCCAAGGAAAAATCATCACCCGCGAGTTTTTCGGCAGTGAAATCATTTACCGTATCCAAACAACTTCCGGTATTTTATCCTTCAAAACTTTTCATCAGGAAGAATTACCTCTAGATAAGGAGGTCCATCTTTGTGTTGAAAGAAGCGATTGCTATTTCTTTGATGAAAAAGAAAAACGTATCCGTTGCTCATGATGGGATCAAATTAGGAAAAGTTTGGCGAATGAGCAAACCTTATCTCTTTATCGCTCCAGCCATATGCATTTTCCTTGTCTTTTCCATCTATCCCGCGATCAGCATCGTCGATTTAAGCTTTTACCATTGGAATTTAGTCTCCCCAAGCAAAGAATTTATCGGCCTTGGCAATTACATCAATCTGTTCCACGATCCGGATTTTTTTCAGATTCTGCGCAATACGATTTTCTACACCATCGGCACAGTAAGCATAAGTTTATCGCTGAGTTTGCTGTTGGCGGTATATCTTAAACAGGATACACAAATGAATAAGATCCTGCAGCGCATTATCTTTTCTCCGTATATCGTCTCCCTCTCCTCCGTTGCCTTTCTTTGGATGTGGCTTATGAATACGGATATCGGGCTTCTGAACTATATCCTATCTCTTTTGGGCATAGACAAAGTCGATTGGCTGGGCAACACGAGCCTAGCCTTGTTTTCACTCGTATTGATTTCCGTATGGAAAACAGCCGGCTATAATACTCTCATCATACTCGCCGCCTTGCAGACAATTCCCAAATATCTCTACGAAGCAGCGGCGCTTGATCATGCAGGCACGATCTGCACCTTCCGAAAAATCACTTTGCCGTTGCTTTCACCAACGCTCTTTTTTCTCACCATTGTCGATATCATCAGCTCCTTTAAAGTATTTGAAACAATCCAGATCATGACAGACGGCGGACCGCAAAATGCAACGAATACCTTGGTCTTTGCCATCTACGAATACGGCTTCAAATTTTACAAAATCGGTTATGCTTCAGCCATTGGCGTAATATTACTTATCATCATCAGCATATTTACCGCACTTTATTTCCGCGGCTTATCTCATAAAGTACACTATTGCGGATAAGGATTTCTATGAGGAGGT
The DNA here is from genome assembly GCF_018835585.1 of Pelorhabdus rhamnosifermentans. Classification (NCBI taxonomy): domain Bacteria; kingdom Bacillati; phylum Bacillota; class Negativicutes; order Selenomonadales; family Sporomusaceae; genus Pelorhabdus; species Pelorhabdus rhamnosifermentans. The sequence goes on along the minus strand of NZ_JAHGVE010000035.1, from coordinate 11,882 downwards.
CTATCATGTCTTTTCGTCATTTTTCCACCAAAGTTTTTCGCACAATAATCAATACGCTGCTCATCCTGATTTTCTTCTTTCCCTTTTACTGGATGGTCGTAACTTCCTTCAAAACCTTAGGTGCAACGGTACTTTTCCCGCCAGAACTGATTCCTTCATCCCTGCAAGTACAAAGCTACCTTGATGCTTTTCATGCTATACCGTTCTTGCATTTCCTCGTCAATTCATTGATTGTTACATTTTCGGTGTTGGTCTTGCAAACCCTTACCATTGTTCCTGCTGCTTATGCTTTTGCCCGCTATTCCTTTAAAGGAAAGCGTATTTTATTTGGCATAGCGATGCTATCGATGATGATTCCTGCCCAATTGACCTTCTTACCTCTCTTCATCATGTTTTCCAAATTGGGTCTGATCAACAGCTACGCCTCACTCATTCTGCCTTTTGCTTCGAGTGCATTTGGTGTATTTATGCTGCGGCAGACCTTTAAACAAATTCCCTCGGAACTTATCGAAGCCGCACGACTTGATCATGCCAGTGAATTTCGTATGCTCTGCAAAATTTTTTTGCCGTTTGCCAAACCGACTTTGGTTACTTTAGGCATGCTGGCTTTTATTTCTACTTGGAACGACTATTTCTGGCCGCTCGTACTCACCACCAGTGATGCGGTCCGTACCCTACCCGTTGGCATTGCTTCTCTACGCAATATCGAATCAGGCATCTATTATAACACCATGATGGCAGGCAACATCATGCTCATCCTGCCAATCATCGTAGTTTTTCTTTATGCACAAAAGCAAATTATCCGAGCCTTTACCTATATGGGCGGCAAATAAACAGCGAAAACGGAGGAATATCTATGAAATGGAAAACATCACTCGGAATTGCAGCACTTGCCTTAGCCAGCTTATTATTCAATGGCTGTGGCACGCAACAGGCAGCACAAGAAGATAACGGCGTAGTCGAAATCAAATATTGGTATGCTTGGCAAGATCAAATTGCCGAAAACAACAAAGAACTCACGCAAAAGTTCAATGATACCATCGGAAAGGAAAAAGGCATCCATATTACTGCTGAATATCAGGGCAGTTATGATGACTTACAGGCAAAACTACAAAGTGCCTTCGCTGCACATGAAGAACCTGCTGTATCTGTCATCGAAATCAGCAGCATCAAAGCCTTTGCCAAAAATGGTATGTTAAACCCATTGGATGAATACTTCAGCAAAGAAGATATCAATGATTTTTATCCTGGATTACTGAAGAATTCTTATGTGGACGACAAATTCTACGGTGTACCATATCTGCGCAGTACCCCGATTTTATACTATAACAAAACCTTATTCAAAAAAGCTGGTCTTGATCCAGAAAAAGGACCAGAAAACTGGACAGAACTAAAAGCCATGTCTCAAAAATTAGCAGCAATTGGCGTCAATGGCTTCGGCTTTATCTCTGATCCATGGCCGCTCGAAGCACTCATCAGCCAGAATGGCGGCAGCATGCTCAGCGATGATGAAACAAAAGCAGTCTTTAACTCGCCTGCCGGCATAGGTATGCTTGAATATCTGCGCGATGGCATACAAAACAGTAACTTCAAATACTATAACGGGGCAGGCGGCAGCGACAACTGCGAATCTGCTTTCATGAATCAGCAACTCGCTATGCGTATTACCTCCACAGCAGATCTGACAAAAAATCTCAAACTTGCTAAAGAAAATGGCTATGAAATCGGCACATGCTTCATCCCGATGCAAACAAAACGTAGCGTACCTACGGGCGGCTGCAATCTGGTTATGACCTCGGCCCTTGATGCAAAACATAAAGCTGCGGCTGCTGAATTCATCAAATTTATGACCGCACCAGAACAAGCCATATACTCACACATCAAAACAGGATATCTGCCATCCCGACAAAGCATAACCAATGATGATAAAATCAAAGAAATGTATGCAAAAATACCGCAATATCGAACAGCTTTGCAACAGCTTCCTTACGCCTTTGGCCGCCCAATGAACGAAGCCTATCATGAAGCTTCCAAAATTTACTCCAATATGTTCGATAAAATCCTTACCACCAGCATAGACATCAAAACTGCTTTAGATGAAGCGGCGGCAAAAGACAATGCTTTACTTAGCAATAAATAAACTTTAGGAGTGCTATCCCATGAAAAAACGTCTCGTCGTTCTCTGTGTAGACTCACTTTTTACCAACGATATCAAAGATATCGAAAAACTGCCTCACTTTCACCAAATTTTGCAAGACAGCATTATTGCTCCCAATATCACCTGTGTTTATCCTACTCTGACCTATCCTTGCCATGCAGCAATCATGAGCGGTTGCTATCCGGATAACAACGGTATCCTGCACAACGAAAAATTGAATCCAGCAACTGATAATGCCGATTGGTACTGGTATTACCAGGATTTAAAAGTCCCCTCGCTCTTCGACTATGCAAAAGAAAACCATCTTTCTACAGCTTCCGTACTCTGGCCGGTCAGTGTTGGAGCGCCTGTCGATTATCTCATACCGGAAATCTGGCTGCCACACAGAGACGACACACAGGATATCCTTGAAGAGACCATCAGTGATTCCGTACAGGAAATATATCATCGCAATAAACATCTCTGCAACTGGAAAATCAACCCTGAATTTGATATCTTTGCTGCCGCCTGCACAGTAGATATCATCCATGAATTCAAGCCAGACATTCTTTTTGTGCACATGGCTTCGCTTGATCATTATCGACACGCTTACGGTACGCATGCCGACAATGTACAGGTTGCCTTAAAACTGCATGACCAATGGCTCGGTATGATCCTCGATGCACTAAAGACCGAAAATCTGGCAGAAGAAACAGCCTTTGTTCTCTTAGGCGATCATGGGCAAATGTCTATAGAAAAAAATATTTGCCTAAACCATCTTTTTCGCGAGAAAAACTTATTGACTGTTAATAATGCAGGCACGATAACTGACTATAAAGCCTATGCCCAATCTTGCGGGATCAGCGCTCAAGTCTATGTCAAACAGGAAAAAGACCAAGCGGAAGTACTAGATATCTTAACCAGGCTCAAACAAGACGATTTCCTGCGTGATATCTTCACCGCCAAAGAAACCCGCGAAAAATTTCATCTCTCCGGTGACTTTTCTTTTGTCGTCGAAGCACCTGATTTTTCAGCCTTCTCCAATGCCCATGAACGCTTCATTATCCCCACCCAGGCAACAGACTATAAATACAACGTATCTACACATGGTCACCTGCCGGATCGCGGTGAAAAACCTTGTTTTATCATCCACAACAGCGGATATTCGCCCCAAGTCATAAAAAATGGACGTCTGATTGACGAGGCTCCTACGATACTTGCTTTGCTCGGTATCGAAATGAAAAATATCGATGGACGTTCTTTACTCTAATTTTTATAAAGAAGAACCTGCTATTTATCAGTAGCAGGTTTTTTTGCGTATTTAAGGCGGATAAATTCTTTGAATTCTTCAAGTCGTTCTAATGCTTCAGGTGGTAAATTCTGTAGCGAGTTATCGGTATGATGATTGACAAGTTTTTCAATGGGAGTACAAATATTAGTTTCTCTTAAGAGCCAGCCGGATTGACTCCTGAGCGTTTTGCAACGATTTTCCCCATTTCGTTATCTAAGGTAGGTATTTCAGAAATTATTGATATAGATTTTGCATTAGATATTTTTTTTAGTTTACAAGTGTAGTTATATAATGATAAGAAATTCGAGGGGATATTATTTTGCACTTTGATTGCCATAATTTGGTCATATGTTTTTGGTATTATGTGACATGTACCTAAAGTTAGAGGCGGTATACTAAATTATTCTAGGACTAAAGCAAAGGGAGAGATTTTATAATGGGATTTACATTAGCAGTCACGAGACAAGACACTATTTATTTTGGTACAGACATAATTAGCTTTGTAAATGCGGACGTGGGTACGCCAACCAACTCTATGGCTAAATCTTCTAAAGGTGCTATTACTATGATAGTAACAGGAAAACTTACTTCAAATAATAGTGAAATAGGAAAACTTACTTCGAATAGTAACTCAGAAGAAACCAATTTGACTAATAGCGACACAGTAAAGCTATTTCAATGGTCGTTAGTTTCAGCACAAAGTTCAGATGCTTATCGCAGCGTAGTCGTTGAAGTAAAATCCGCTGGTCAAACTTTTAGAACAATACATTTACCACATGCTTTTATTGTTGATTATAATGAAAGATATAATACTACCACAGGTATGGGCGAATTTGTCATTGCTTTTAAGACGGAAAGCAGATCAAGCAGATAAGGTAAAAGTTGAATGATTATCCAAAATCGGAGGAAGTTAAGTTGAGCTTTTTTGAAGAGTTAGATGGGGAAGCAAGGGAATTGGTAAAACGGCAGGAGTATGAGTGGAGGCACAAGAATGATTTGCAATCGCAAACATTTAGTTTTAGTCGGCAACAAGCCGTATATTATGCGCATTATTATTGGTCAGATATAAATACGGGGTATCCTTACTTCGGTGGTGATGATTGTACAAATTTTGTATCACAATGCTGGGTATCAGCAGGAATTCCAGAAACAGCGAACTGGTTTTGTGACCCTATAGAGGAATTCGAAGACCCAAGAATTAGATATTTCACAGGTGATCAATTTATAGAAACGCGTTCTTGGCAAGATGCAGATGTTTTTGGAAATTATATGGTAAATCAAGGTTATTGTAGGATGGTATATAGCAGTATTGAAGCTAACCTTGGAGACGTAATTCAGTTTTATAATTCTGAACATGGGTGGCATCATTCCGCAATAATAACACAAATAGATCCAAATGGTGATTTACACTATACTGCACACAGTGACGCACACCTTGACAGACCTTTATCTGACGTCTATCCTCAAAACGGTGAAGAACTTAGATTTCTTTGTCCCTATAATGCCTACTAAATTTTTTAGTTAAGAGGAAGTTTATACAAATGAAAAATAAAATAATTGCATTAATCTTGTGTATGATCTGCATATTTTTTCTCGCTTCTTGTGGTCAAAGTAGTGCGAATAACAATGACACTAAACCTAATATTAAATACGTTGATATATACGACGTAGTTAAAGAGGCGTTTATAACTGATAATGGATATACTAATGAACTTGCCAAACATATGACAGAAGAAGTTTTTAAACATACAAATTACAAGAAGTATCCTGCAAATAATCCGAAATATATAGAGCCCTTCAAAGTTGATTTTAGCCTTAATGAAGTTTGTCAAACTAAGGACAAGGAAAATGATTTAGTTTATGTAGATATGATTTATTCAACAATAATAAAAGATGCAAATAATAATATGGTAGGTGGTGCACGCGACGCTCACGTTACCTATATCGTTAGAATAGATGAAAAGGGATGGTATATTATTGACATGCATAGCAGATTATGAATCGACCATCATTGAAGTTAATATTACACAGTAATGTGAGACCCGCTACAGAGTAAATGGATATTAAAATAAATGTCTATCCTCAAAACGGTGAAGATCGTAGATTCCTTTGTCCCTATAATGCATACTAAATTTATGAGTATCTGGGGTTGAATTTGAAATTACCACCGTTTTTATCTGAATACGGCATTGGTGAAGGAAGTTGTTTCAAAAGTGAACATAAAAAAGCTGAATATAAAAAAATTTTTAAAGACAATTACATTAATTGTAATTGCCTTGGGTTTATGTGTACTCGGACTATTATTTTTAATTAGTGATGGCGCCGGAGAATTTAGAGGTAACGATATACAAAATATTAACTGTGGAGAATATATTAAATATGTTGATATATATGACGTAGTCAAAGATGCGTTTGTGACTGACAATGGATATACTAATGAACTTTCCAAACATATGACAGAAGAGGTTTTTAAACGTATAAATTACAAAAAATATAATAAAGATACGAAATATATAAAGCCGTTAAAGGTTGATTTTAGCCTTAAAGAAGTTTATCAAACTAAGGATAATGTAAATAATTTAGTTTATGTAGATATGATTCATTCAATAAAAGTAATGGATGCAAACGACCAGATTGTAACTGGTTCATTGGATGCAGGGATTACATTTACTGTTAAAATAACTGAGTATGGATGGTATATTATTGACGAACGACAATATGCTGACGGACGTCTTAGATAAACGTATTTTTTATTCTTACGTAGTTTGGCCAAGATTGCCAATTATGTAGTGTTTCTGTCTGCTATGCGGGATAGCCTTGTATTATGGGCCGGATTGGCTATACGGATACTTTGAAATTCAACTCAAGGTACATACACTATCGAATTATAGATAGCTATAATATTGATAGTATGGTTTAGGATACATAGATTAAGGCAAGTATAAAAGGTTTAAAACGCCTGTATAAGGGGCGCCCGATTTTATGAATGCTCTATTTCTTTCTTATAAAAGCAAGGGACTATATTAAAGATAAAGTGCCAGAATGTTAGGGGAGTGAGTTATGAAGTGGTTAAATATGAAAAGCTTAGTAGCAAGCGCAGGTAATCCGTTTGCATTTTTGGCGCTACTATTTATTCAGATACCGGGAACTATTATAGGTGGGCATTATTTTCATATTTCATTATTTGGAGTAGTGGTTTTAATCGCTTTTGGATATGTATATTTCGGAGCGTTCATTTTGCTGAGAATGTTGGTCCGCCAACAAGATGATTTATTAGTTCACTTTGGAAAAATAAGCGATACAACGTATCCATTATCTGTTATAGGACTCATGTTTCCAGTTTTATGTCTCACAGAGATGGAAGCAAATGTATTTGGTTTTATAATATTACCAATAGTGTTTGTTTTTGCTGCAATAATGTTTTTCGTTTCACTATATGCGATATGTAGGAAGTAAAATACATATTATTTTTGTGGCCGTTAATAATTTTTCCACCCTCTTTCTCTATTTGTTCACTTGTATCTCACCTAGGGAGCTCTCTATTGGGGCTGACGACTTGCATTGATGAACTTGCCATTGGTGTCATGTACACTAAAGTAACAAAAAATGGACACCGGTTAGTTATTAAATCTCAATTGTTTTACAGTAATAGGAAAAGACTATTTGTCTAGTAATGGACAAATAATCTTTTTTGAGTTTATAATTAGTTAGAGGCGATATAGGAGTGATTTTATGAAGAAATGTATTGTAATAATGGGATAGTCATAAAAGCAGCATAATACAAAGGAGAGAATTAAACATGACTATTCCAAATTCAAATAAAGTATATCCGAGAAGTAATGATTGCCAAACTATATATCTTAAAAATGTAATTACAAGAAATAATATAAAAGTCGGAGATTATACAATATATAATGACTTTTATAATGACCCAAGAGATTTTGAAAAAAACAATGTATTATATCAATATCCTATAAACAACGATAAATTAATAATTGGTAAGTTTTGTTCAATTGCATGTAAAGCAAAGTTTCTCATGACCAGTGGAAATCACACAATGAAATCACTATCTACTTATACATTTCCTCTTTTCGGAGAAGAATGGGATGAAGCATTAAAACCAAAAGATGCTTGGGATAATAAAGGTGATATTGTAATTGGAAATGATGTGTGGATAGGATATGATGCTATAATTATGTCAGGTGTGAAAATTGGTGATGGTGCAATTATTGGAACCAGAGCAGTAGTTACTAACGATGTTTCACCTTATACCATTGTTGGAGGCATACCAGCAAAAGTTATAAAGAAAAGGTTTAGTGATGATGTAATTTTAAAATTGCTAAAAATTAAGTGGTGGGATTGGTCATATGAAAAAATCCAAGCAAATATTAAATATATTCAAGCTGGAGGTATCAATAAGTTAGATTGATACCTATTCAGCCCCTAAACGAAGCTCCAGTTTAGTTTTAAAAGGATGTAAAATAATGATTAGGAGTCGCGGGGCTAGACTTGACTTGTTTGTTTCATTGACTTCATTTGGCGAAAAGCTTTCGTTTGTATTACGATACGGAGCCATATTATTGGTAACGACGGAATTTAATAGCCTTATCCACATTAAATGGATAAAGGCTATTTTTGTTTTAAGGGCGTATTCATTTGTTGATATAGCTATTTAAGGCATCGTTGAAATCTGTGACTGACTGTTCCCGAACCGCGCATTAATTGAAGGTCGGCATATACGTCGTTCTCTAGATATAGAGTAATTCGACGGTGGCGGTCCTCAAAACTTAATGGAGTATAGAGGCGGGGCTGTCACTTCAGATTTAGAACCGAAGTTGATTATGTTTGAAGACAAATATTACGGTATATATCAAAAGGTCGGAAATGATACTTTCGCTGATTTACTGCACAAATTGCACAGCAATATACGCCAATTTTTCCCGCTTGACGAAGTTCAAAAACGCGAAACGTATCTTTGGTTCGAAAACGATGAGCTTGTCGGAAGCATCCGGATTTATCACAACAAAGAGGAAAACTGTTATGAAATCGAGAAAGTGATGGTCGCTTCGCAGTTTCAGGGCAAAGGTTACGGGACGAAGATATTGAATTTTATTGTAGCGAAACTTCAACACACTCATCGTACGCCGATTGTTTTGACGGTTGCCGCTTGCAACGACAAATCGGTTAAAATGTACGAAAAGTTTGGGTTTGTTGCTGTTAGCGAGGAAATGGGCGAATGGAAAATCGAGGGGGATATATGTGGTTAATAATTCAACTCCAATTATTGGATAATGGTTAACATGCCGCCTAGGGGATACCATACTGATACTATATCTTTTTTTGTCGAATGTTTTTTTACGTTGCTTAAGCGACGTGGCATGTAATGGAAGAAAAAAAGGTCGATGAAGCCAGTAATTATAAGGAGTTCCACTTGTTGCATGACACTGGTGCCATGTACAGTAGAGTAACAATATGGACAGTATTATACAATAAAAACAGAGATCCATATTCTACTGCTGAATTATGGATCTCTGTTTTTATTGTAACGACCAATTTCTCTGACACACAAAAGACCATATTCTCATTTGTACAAAATTAGCTGCCTTTTGTGCAAGTCAAATTTGCCTTTTGCTTATTGGTTAGATAAACGCCAAAGATAACCATAATACCACCGATCATCATAAATGGCGAAATCGTTTCGCTCAACAAAAGTATGCCCGCTAGAAAGGCAAATAGAGGGCTCACATATTGAAAAGAAGCCGTACGCACCGCGCCGATTCGTGCGATGCCTTTGTACCATGTATAGTAGGCGTAAACGGAGCAGAGTGTCGCCAAATATACTACTGCAGCAATTGTTGGCAGGGTGATACTTGATAGTTGCTCAATTGCAGATGTTGGATTTAGAGGATTGGGGATTAGAATAATAGGTAGAAGCATAAGTGTTCCGAAAATATTCATATAGGCGACCGCTGTAAAAGGAGAATATTTGCTCATGATTTTTTTCCCATATAGAGTAAAGATTGCCCAAACGATAGCATTAAGGAGCATTAACATGTCGCCTAGGATTGTTTCAGACATAAATAAAGAAAATAGTTTTCCTCTACTGATAACAATTGTGACTCCTAAAAAAGCGAGCAATATTCCGCCGATAGCATTGCGGTTGATTTTTTCTTGGCCAATGAAGATACTTACTATTGTTGTCCAGACAGGGCTTGTCGCTAGTAATAAAGAAGCATTAATAGAGGTCGTATAAAGAAGTCCGGTATACTGAATATAAAAATAAGACGTTATCGAGAGAAAACCCATTACAACGAGCTGTGGTATATCCTCTTGATAAATGCGTGATTTTTTCACTGCCAAAATAGAACCAAATATGATTGCGGCGGCTATAAAACGAAATCCTGCTAGATTTAATGGACTAAGTTCATGTAAGGCGATTTTAGAGGCGGCAAATGACGTTCCCCATAGAAAGGTAACGCAGATCAGTGAAAGGTAAATCGCCATATCTTTATTTCTTAACATAAATAATTCCTCCTGCTCCGTCCTTATTATGATAAGTTTTGTGTATCTTGCAAATAGATGATAACATATATATATTGCATCTGTGAAATTGATAATTCATATATAAATAATCTATTTTTTTGATAAGGATGAAGATGAAATGGAATTTAGACAGCTACAGGCCTTTTTGACAGTAGCTAATACTGCTAATTTTTCACGTGCAGCTAAGCTATTGGGATATGCACAGTCGAGTATTACTACACAGATTCAGCTTTTGGAACAGGAATTAGGTACAAAATTATTTGATCGTTTAGGTAAACGTGTTGTATTGACAGATCAAGGCCAATGTTTTTTTACCTATGTGAAGCAAATTTTATCCCTTGCTGATGAAGCTAAGGAAGCTGTTTCCGGTTCAACAACTCTAAAAGGTAGCATTACCATTGGGGCACCAGAGTCCTTATGTGCTACTCGCCTGCCGGTGGTACTGCAAGAATACGGCAAACGTTATCCACAGGTGAGAATTGTATTGAAAATTGGCTCCTATGATGACTTCTTATTTTGGCTCAAGAATAATTCAATTGATGTAGCACTTTTCTTTCAGCGTGAAATGGTTCATCCAAATTTAAATTCTTATACTTTAGTAGCGGAACCCATAGTAGCTGTTTCCAAAAGAGGGCATCCTTTAACTCAAAAACGCAGACTTGAGCCAATCGATTTAAGAAATGAAACGGTAATTTTAGCTGAGCCTGGCTGTAGCTATCGTATTATTTTAGAAAACATACTATCTGTTGCTAAGGTATATCTTGAAACAGTTTTAGAAATTGGCAGTATAGAGGCTATGAAACAGTGCGCTATAAGTGGATTAGGCATTACCTTTTTGCCACGTGTTTCGGTAGAAAAAGAATTAGAATCCGGTCAGTTGGTTGATTTGCATTGGGCAGGAGAAGAATTCAACACAGTTATTCAGTTAGCCTATCATAAGGATAAATGGTTATCGCCAGTACTAAAGGCTTTTATGACTGTAACAAAAGAAATTCTGGAATCTAATTAAGGGACAAATAAATATGCTCTTATAACATAGACCTGTTCCAGCGTGTCTAGGGGTTCAGGCTGATTAAGATAATGTTAGGCGAATTATTGACGCATGTTTATTATCAGCATGGCATGTTATGGAATAGATCAGAAGAGGCTCAAAGCCGTATAAAGTATGGATTCAGAGCCTAATAATTACTTTTTTTAATGGCATGTACTGGAACAATAAAGTGGCGATGAAGCCAGTAATTATAAGGACTTCCACTTGTTGCATAACACTGGTGCCATGCCATGGAACAATCCTCTGTCTCGGTTTAGACCGGAGTAGAGGATTGCTTATGTTTGTTCAAAGTGTACAAAGAAAAAACTGCTATTTATCAGTAGCAGTTTTTTGGGCGTATTTAAGGCGGATAAATTCTTTGAATTCTTCAAGTCGTTCTAATGCTTCAGGTGGTAAATCCTGTAGCGATGGCATAACAATATAAGTCAATTACAGCAAGTGAACAAAGAGACGATGTTTGCCAAAAGAAAAAGAGATAGAAAGCATTTCGACAAGGTAATTGGCTAGGATAGCAGGAATATTAAAAAGTGTAATTAATAGAATATAATGGACAATGAACCTATTCCTGTGTCCCATGAGTTCATCCCAATAATATATAAGTCGCTTTATTCAGAAGAGATGGAGGATATTGCGATTGTTTAGTTTATTTAGTGATAGACCTTTATCAGGCGATTGACAGAGGTTCAGGCGCTGGGGCGATAAGTGTGTCAATAACCCCGTCCGAAACCACTGAAAAAGTCAATATATATCAATAATAATCCAAATATGGTATAATATAGATGAATAATAAATCAAGAAAGCAGGGAATAAACATGCTTAAACCCAAATCAAAACAATTAAGCTTATATTCCATTCTATAT
>NZ_JAHGVE010000034.1 GCF_018835585.1 Pelorhabdus rhamnosifermentans | reverse complement strand
CCTTCACGGCCTGCCAATCTACTGTGCCGTTGTTTTCTGATACGTCAATACCTTTCATTATTCGAACCAACTCCTTTAATAGGTAATTCTCCCTTGGGAGTATTCCAAGGGCTACTATCAACTAGGTATTTTATAAATGCTAAGAACCCGGCACTCCCCACAGTTGATAAGCCAGCCCAACAACTCTGCAACTCAAAATGCGTACCAAAAAGGCCGTTAGATATATATCCAACAGCCCATAAAATTAAAACGGCCAGAAGTGCTATTATGAGCAATTCCAACCAGTGTGTTTTTATATAGTTCATCCATGGCCACCACCCGACGTTTTTGTCCAAAGTGAAGCAAAAACGTTTACTAATGTGCCTGCAATAGCTCCTAACGTTCCGGCTCCCCAGAAAATCCCGTCAATACGATGATGAGCTGACCTCGTACTTGCCCTAATATCTACGATCTCTTCACCATGCTTAACAATCGTTTTTGAGTGATCTGCAACAGTATCAATCATGTTATCCTGCTTTGTTTCAATGCTGATAAGCCGATCTAACACTTCTCTCTGAAATTTATCCTCACTCACGCCTCGCCCTCCCCTAGGCATAAAAAATAGACGCCTACGCGCCTTGTACTGCCGATAATTTAGTTTTCCATTCTGCTGACAGCTTTGTTCGAGCTGTTGCAATGCTATCTAAAGATTTACCGTTTAGCTGAGCATCTATTGCTGCATCTCTTAAAGCCGCTTGCTTCGCAGAATACTCAGCGTTAATGGCTGCGTATTTTTGCTGTGCTGTTGGCCCTGGCGGCGTATACTCAACAAGTTTTTTTGTAGTCAAATCAACTTTGCGCGTAGATTGATGCATCATCCAGTCATCGTGCTCTGCCTCAGTTAGTTCGATGTTTGGTGTAGGTATTGCCTCTTTCCCGTGAACCATGTCACAATACGGAGCATTGATTATCACGCCCGTTGTTTCGTCATAATTAAGATAATATTTCATGTCAGTATTCATCCTTTTCGCTGATTAATTTCCAATAACGTGTATAGTCGCAGAGTAATTATCAGTGTCGGCTAGATTATATATGTTTCCAGATATGCGGCTGATACTTAAACCTGTAACAGTAATTATCCCTACATTCCCCGAACAAGTAGCTGAATATCCTTTACAACTTGTCGAAAACGCTACAGGAAAAGTAATGGACCACGAGTTGCTATTACCATGGCCTATGGCTTGATATGAACCACCTGTCACCCACTGCTCGATATCCCCATTTGACCATTTGCGCCAATAATAATTTGTGCCTGAACCAGACGCGACAATTGAAGTTACTTGGTCTACCGTAGCGACTTGTTTATCATTCGAGTAGATTTCAGCAGCCCTGAACGGTCTATATACGGCGTGAGTATAATCTACTAACCTAACAGTACCATCGCTACTCATGTAAAAATCATTAGTGACAACGTCCGACATATTAAACCGGTAGCTAGGAGGATTGGCAGTAGTTCCTTTCACACTAAATATATTTGCAGTAGCACCTCGGGCTGTATCTGCATTACCGCCATTAGCAGGGGCTGAACCGGCAGTAGTTGCATAGTTTACAGATTGATTGCCGATATTGCCTGAATGTACAACGATTCTCCAGGGCGAAAAACTATTTCCATAAGACCACCAGCCGCGAAAATATAAATTATCCGAATTATATCCTCCCGCTATCTGTAAACCAACATCTATATTGTTTGCGGATATACCTGCAAGATAGGAGCCCGGCATGTTTGGTGACGATCCACCACCTGCAAACATGCCACTAATTGTACGTGTGTTAACATCAACATCACTTCTCGTACTTACACTAAAATTATATAAAACCGAAGCCGTTGCCGCATTCCCTGTACAAGCCCCTGCAGTATCCGCCTGCGTTGCAGCGGGCACCTTCCCAGTCACAAAAATTGTCGCCTTATCATTTACAGCATCTGGCGCGAAACCAATATTTGCACCTGGGACAATTTCAAACGTGTCTGTTTTGGAATCAGCTTGGATTGTGGTATCACCGACTTTTACACTACTAAACGCCATTTGGTTAACTTCGGCACCCTCGGCAATGCCAGCTAATTTATTATGTTCGGCTGCTGTTTCAAAACCATCACTTGACGACGTAGCCGCATCATGACCATGCGCCTTGGGTGCAAAATCAGCGGCTGTTTTGCCGTTCACCATTCCAGCGTTTAGATTGGTATTTTCTACGCCATTTGATACCGGGATATTTCCATTGGCATTGCCAGGTGTCAATCCTTTGAGCGTCCCGGCGTCTACAATCTGATCTTTCTTTAATCCTTCAAGATTTGTCCGCAGTTCAGTTGGTGCCGCAGACAGATACCCTGTATCCTCCGGCTTTGTTGCATCATAGGCCATATTTCACCACATCCTTTCAATTTTAATAACCCCTTGCCCGCCAATCTAATGTCCCGCCTACATCGACATTGTTGTAATTCAAGATTTGAACATTAAATCCCAATTTATCACGATTCGTTATCTGAGCGTGAACGTCTGTACCAATGGCATAGGGCGTAACTACAGGGATAATATAAAAATCCGTATCGTAAGTAATCCGAACACCACCGACCGGGACTGTTGCTGTTCCGGCTTTTTCGATATCCGGCAGGTCAATCATGACATCGAAATTATTGACTTCAGGCGTTTTGGCTGTATTCGTTGTTGACAGGTTCACCCTGAGTTCGATATAACGAAATACAAATTTTGAAGGCAAGAAATCAAGCCAAATACTCCAATTTACATTATCCTGGCTTGTCCGCATTTGCAGAACCGCCGTGGTGTCACCTTGGTACTTCACAGTACTAAGAAACTTAATACTGATATTGGCTGTGATAACCCGACCTACATCGATTTGCTCACAACTGTATACCCCGTTTGGCTGATAGGTGCCATCCTCATTTTTCTTTAGACGCAGGACTTGAAGACCACCGGTGTCCTCGAAGGCCAGTGCAGGATAATCACTCCACCGACCGCCAATGGTCTGCCAGTTGATACTGGACTGGCCAAACTCCGTATTATTGTGAGTACCGGACTTCATTTCAATTTCATCAAATGACTGGACAATATTTTTTGGTGGTAAATCGGCAACAGTTAGCTGCTGGTCAACGGCGTGAACTGAATATTTATTACTGCGGTTAATCGCCTTAATCCAATAGTGATAGATCCCGTCAAAATCGACTTTGTAAGTGTATGAATTTCCGGTTACATTGGTGGCAATAAGCTGGCCGTATTCAAATGTCCAGCCCTCTCGAATCTCAAATCCGACAACATCATGATCAACTGCCCTATCCCAATACAGCTCCACATATTCCCCATTTTGCTGAACAATGAAATTCTGGACATCCTGTGGCTCCAAGGTTGCATATAAGCTGGATGACGCTTCGTCTGAAGAGTATTTTGCTGTGTTGACCGCTTTGATCATGACTTTCACATTGCCGGAAGTATTGTCTGGCCTGAACTGATAGTTCGTGTTGCTGGTCTGTATCAGAACGGTTGCCGTTTCCCACGTCCAGCCATAACGAATTTCATAGTACATCAGGTCAATTTCAGCAATCCCGGTCCAAGTAATATTGATTAGCGACCTGTCGTTTTCATCCTGCTTCAAAATAATATTCGTTACAGGCGAAGGATTCAAATCCCATTCTGCGCCGAAACTTGCCGGATACAAACTGTATTTTCCGGCTACTGTCACGGCCTTAATCCACCAGGTATGTTGGCCTTCATCTGGTATTTTTGCATCAAAGAATGTTGCCTGCACTCTGTCACCAACGACTACACCGGAATCCCAACTAGCTCCACGCCGAATCTCAAAGTACTGAATATCCAAGCTCAATGGATTTTGCCAAGTAAGATGCACGATGGACCGGTCACTGATAGACTGTGAGCCCGTAAACTCTGTTACGTCATACGCTTCGATAAATGTAGGTATCGAAACATTAGACACGTTGGAGTAGTAGCCGGCAACAGTTTTTGCCCGGACCATAATGTTATAACTACCTGATGCGGGAATTTCCCACTCGTAGAACGTCGCCTGGATAAAATCAATATAGGTGCCCGTATCCCAATCATGGCCATAGCGCAGTTCATAACCTGCAATGTCATGACCAGGAGAAGCATCCCACTTAATTAGCAATTTACTGCGATTTAATGGTTCTTGCTTAGCGGCCAAATTTTGTGGAGCGTCTGGTCTGAGTATTACCTGCAGAATCTGCTCTGCCGCTTTAGCACTTTCCAAGCCACCTTCGTTAACGGCCTTGATCATGAATTTCATACTACCATCTGCCGTTGGCTCATAGGTATAAGTCAAAGTTTTCAAGTGCGTGATGATCGTTGCGATGTCCCAATCGTCGCCAACTTTGATGATATACTCGGCAATATCTTTTTCTGTGTTGACTTGCCATTTCATGACCAGTTTGGAACGGTCCGTATCTTGTGGCACAACAGAAAAAGCAGAGACTTGAGCAGGCCTTGGATCGAGTGCAATCGTCACGGTTGCTGGTGTCTTCGATAGATTGCCGCTGTTGTCCACGGCATAGACTGAAAAGGTAAAGTTTCGTGTCTCAGTTACTGTGTAAATATAGCGCGTGTCACTGATCGGCGTCGGTGTCAGAATATTATTGCCCTCGCGAAGCTGATAGCCTCGAAGATCAACGTCCGTAACCGCTGGCCAAGACAGGGTTACTTTTGTATTGTCTGTTGGATCAATTACTGCCGTAATACTTGGAATATCAGACGGCGGTGCATCTTTGCCTGTAATCGTTATGGGATCGGATGTAGCCCCGCTTGAAAATATTCCCAAAGACATTTTGCTCGACGACTTAATTTTAACAAGATAAGTGGCACCCGTTTTTACGTTTGGGATAATGAAAACATTTGTACTATATGTTCCGCCGTAAGCCCATGTAACGCCGTTATCATCACTGTATTCAACGATTGCACTGCCAAATAAAGACGAGTCTGGAAAGTCGCAAGTGCCAGTCATATACGAAACAATAGTACCATCTTTTTGCCGATAATAAACCTGTCCAAGCTGTATGTTTGACACATCGGGAGGCGCTTGCGTTGGATTTGGCAACTTCGTGATATTCACAACAGGGGCCACGCTTCCCTGTGCATCTGTATAGAGGGCTTCATTATATTCACGACAATAAAGCTGTATACTAATTCCTTGCGGCTCGGTCATGCCTAAAATACGGTAACGTTTGTAGGTCAATCCTTGCTCAGTCACTTGCGTAATCGGATCAAATATGCCTATAACGTCGCCTATGGTTCTGTTCAATGCTCTTTTATTGCAAGTGTATGTAATATACTCGCCGCAAGTCTGCGCCTGATTCACATAAAACCATGCGTGTTGAGATGCCTGCTTAAAGTTTGTAATACCATTCACTTCAACCGTTTTTGTAAGCGGCACCTGGTTCCTAAAAGGCCCTTTGATTGTAGCAGGCGCACCAACATTTTGCCATTCATAATCGGGATCGCGATATTTTAGAATAATTCTTTCAACATCTTCCTTTAATTCCTGCCAATCAAGCTGTATTGATTCCGTTTTCTTGACAATAAATATCTGACTAACAGGCTCCGGCTTATCAAGTAGAATACCATGTTTGCCATTCTGATAAGTACGCCAAGCCCGGAAACAAAGCAGCATATCATTAAGCCAATCTTGGCGACTTTTTTTATTGTCGAGAATGAGATTGACTGACCAACGACGGCTATTGTCAGCAGGTTGTGCGTAGGCAGCAGCATCAACAAAACTTTGTATGTCAATATTCTCAATTGGAATATTGCAACCATCAATTGAGGTCATGAAGTCCAAAACGCACCAAACGTTATCTGACCAGGCCTCATGGTAAGTTGTAGGGGTATCATAGATTCTGACTATGCGGCCTTCCCATATTGCTGTGAGATTTGGATTCCCGCTAAGCTTATCACTGGCAGTTATCGTTAAAGCAAGATAGGCATCATACTTCATGCCACCAACCATCTTGGCTTTTGCTTTTTGCGTAGTTCCTGTAACGCGGCTATCAATTTGTTGCTCCCCATCTCCCATATAAGCAGTATAAGAGCAGTTTGTTAATATGTTGTTTATTGCTAATGAAACATGTGTATTATAGCAACTTGTAGATGAAAATTTATGCATCGTTTCACAACTAATTGACAAACTGTAAGGGTTTGTTGCTTGCCAATCATTGCCTAAAGTATTAATATAGTTGACGAGTTTATCGGAATAACAATTGTAATCTTGCAGTTTAAGAACATGAATAAAATCGGTTCCTTCATAGTACTTTTTACCGGAATCTTGGGGAGCTGCTAAGATTATTTTCGTGTCTACTCCATTTGCATGCAAAAGTAATGTTCTATCGTCACCAGTTGGCCAGTTATTATTAATATCAACAAGAGCAACAGTGGCATCAGAACAAGCCGTATTGTATATATAAATGGCCGTTGTGTCGCCGCCGTTAAGTGGAATATCATTCAGACGCACATCAGACACGCCTTTATTGCATCCAAGGCCAAAGCCAACAAGACGCTGTACTGTTGTCCCTTCGCCTGATTGCCATAAGTTGTTTCCGGCGCATTTGACTTTGCCATATATGATAGGCATGACTGAATCTGAATTAGTCTGCGTCTGCAAGGTGCCGATTGAATAGGTAGGACTACTGCCGCTATTTGCCTTTTTACCAAATAATTTATTAGTTACCGCATTCATGGCATAACTTGCTGCAACGCCAACTATGGTATGCCAAACTGCGCTCCATACTGGTGCACCCACTCACTCACCCCCTTCCCCATCGAAAAACGCCGTCAAGTCGCCTGATTGCATAGCTAAATCGACAGCGCTCCATTGTTTCATCTGTCATGCAGTGTACAATCCAATCATCACCCATATAGACACCGATATGCAAAAATCCAAATGGCATACGAAAGGCCACCACATCACCCGATTTAATCTCATCGAGCTTGATGGGGCAGCCATGTTTTTTTAGTAAAGCCAAAACTGATTCGGCAAAGTACTTTCCTTCTTCAGGCCAATCGTAACGCGGAATTTCAGGGTACAGCATATAGACAGGCATCATGCAGCCGTAAGCTTTGCCCTCGTCATCAAATTTACTGTACTCCTTGCCAATGTACTGCAATAAATCTTCTGGCCTCATGATGAGCGTATAACCATTTGCATAGGTGTTGAAGGATGCCCCTGATATCTCAAAATATTGCCAAGTGCTTCACAGGTTGTCATAGTTTGGTCGCAAGGCCCATTCACATTTGTTGCTTGACAGCGACTATCACCATAAGTAAATTGGCAAATCGGACCATAATCCATGTTGGGGGCATCAATGTCATAATCAACTATATCCCGCGTTACGTTGCAGCTAAAATCACTCAGCACCATAGACAGCTTATCCATGACGCCCTCGAAGCGCCACACTGCGCCCTCTTCTAAATGATCGAGAAACACATCTTCGATCACACAGCGACAGCCTTTCAACTTTTTCCCGTTGTTGGCCATGTAAGAGGCCCATTCTTGCCACTTGTTAGTCAGTTTCAGGCTTACTTGCTCTTTATCGCCGTCAGTATTTGAGGCAATATCTCCTCGCGTGATATTCGTGGAAACATAAAGCGTTCCATCAGGCATAGTCAAATCTTTGTTATCATTGGCCACGAATCGAAAAGGCTGTCCGTTTGCTGTATTAGCCGCGTAAATTGTTACTAGCATACGGGTCATTATTTCTGATTCCTGCGCTGCCTCTTCAAGTGCGGGAGTCATGTCTTTACTCATCAGTTACCACCTCAACAATCGGCAAATCAAAAGTATTATAACCCATACTAGACACGGTGGAATCTAAATCATCCGTATCAAACCGGACAAGATACGTTTTATCGTCGCCGCCTGTGGGCCTGCCATATTTGTCAGTGCTGGAATACACCCAGTTAAAAGCCTGCCACTTGCCGCGTCGGGCAATAAAAAAAGCCTCAACGGCTGTGTAATCTTCAGAAGTTTTTTCGAATGACAAGGTCCATGTTCTACGCGAATTTGACCAAAGGGCATTTCTTTGTTCATGGGAAGTGTATTCGCTATCAACGTCAGTGCTAAAACTAATTTTTCGTTTGTGGGCGCGTACCCAGGGCGTAATAAATGTTTCTCTTGCCATTAAGCCGCCCCCTTACTTATTTTCATTATGTTGTCGCCCCCTTAATTGCATTTCGCCAAACAGTCTCATTTCTTATTGAATTTAGTATATCATTTTTTAACGATGCATTTTGAGTTTTAGCGAGTCTCATATTTTCAGCAGGGTCAAGACTTTGAAACGACTGCTGAATTGTTACTTGCGGCTGTACGAGTATGGATTGGGATTGATTATTTTGCTGCAAGGCACCTGAGGTAATATCGCTGTTCGGGATAATCGCACCATCTGTGCTTGGAGTAAATACTTCAATTCCTTTTTCACCAACAAGATAAGACTCCCCGGCTTTTACATCACCACCGCTAGCACGCGCACCTGATAGGCTAGTAATACCAAAATTAGAGGCAAAGGACGTTCCTCCACTGCTATTGCTTACCCCGAATAATCCGCCCAATAAGCTTGTGAAAATATTAGTCTCAGTATTAATTTGGAATAGCTTAGCAACGACTTTTGCAACGAAATCTTTCCACATATCTTCTAGTACATCTTGACCGGATTTTGTACCTGTGATTAGAGCCGTTATCATGGAGTTATTCGCATTAATAATAGCCTTTTGCTGTGCCGCGACTTTTTCAGTATAAGAGTCCTCTTGCTTTTCTTTTTCAAGCTCATATTTAGCGTCAAGCTGTTGCTTTTGAGTGATAAATTCTTTTTGTTTTTTTACGTCCATAGCCGAATTAGCAATTTTCTCTTGTAAATATTTATCATCATCGTCATGTTGTTTATCAAGATAATATTTTGCTTGGTCATACTCGGCTTTCATATTTGCAAACTTCGTTTGAATACTGTCGTCACCAGAAGTCTCAGACATTTTGAGGCTGTGAACGGACTTTTCTTGCTGTAAATCTAAAGCAGCCTTAGTAGAATTAGCCTCAACGTCAACTTTTTTATTTGCTTGGTCAATCAGCTTTTCATTCTCTTGATAAATTTGCACCGCTAGAGCAAGCCTATCTTTATCACTTGTAGCCAATTTTGCCTGATCTTCTAATACCTGCTTATACTGTTCTTCGGTCATTTTCCCAAGTTGAACTTTTTGACTCGCTGCCTGTATCGCATCCTGTGACATTTGCTTTTGCTGCGACTGTATTTGCTTTTCAATATCAAGCTGCATGAGCCGCTTATCTTGCTGCTCGTCGTCGCCAACAGCCATATCAGTTACATATTTCTTTTGCTCTTTCAGATAATCAATATATTGCTGAGCCGTTATCTGATTAAGGTCAAGATACCCCTGCATCTCCTCTTGGGCCTTCTGAAATGAATCGCGGTTTTCTTCTAAAGCGGTTTTGGCTTTTTCTCCTGCCACTCCACTACCACTACTACCACCATCAGAAGAAGAACCGCCACCACCAAGGTCAGAAACAAACGTATTCGTAGGTGGCGTGGGCGTTTCAGTAGGCTCTGGCTTTGGTCTGTTTTCAAAAGCAATTTGCCTTTCTCTTTCCGCGTCACTCATATTAACCCAGTTGTACACTGGCACACCCATAATTGTGTTAACTACTGTCTTTTTCTGGTATTGTGTTAAACTCCCATCATCACTTTCAAGCTTTCTTACTTCAGCCGCGTTATCATAACCTTCAGCTTTATATTTTGCATTAGCATAGGCATCTAGTGCGGATATTGCGCCCCCTATTACTATAGCCAGTGTTACCCATGGGCCTGCTGCCGCAATAGTGGCCAACCTCATAACGCCTAATGCCTCTGTGACTCCGCCTATCACGCTAATAGCTTTACTGACAGCCATACTTGTTATTCCAATTTCGGCACCGATCCTAATTACCGAAAGAATATTCTGCCGAGTTTGAGGGTCCATGTTAACAAATGCTTGCGTTACATTTGAAACTTCACTTAATAAATATTGTACTTGTGGCATCAATTCTGTTCCTATTGATATACCCAGCGAAGTTAGGTTTCCTTTTGCCGCATTAACCTGCCGACTAAGATTAGCCAATGCAGGCGCTTGTTGGTCATTGAGAATCAAACCCATTGCCTGCGCTTTATCCGTAACCGCCTGTATTTGCTCCTGTGACATATTTAGCATTGTATTTAATTGTGTTCCCGATCTTCCGAAAAGTTCCATCTCAATCGCTGATTTTTGCCAACCATCGGACATACTTGCCACTTTTGTTTTTATATCTGCGAATATATCCCCCATAGGTCGCATAGCTCCTGTTGCTAGATTAACGGTAGATATGCCTAGTTTGGTGAATACATCGTCGGAAGTCTTGCCTGCGGAACTAGCTGCGATCATAGACTTACTTGCTGTGTTTATGTTCATGGCAAGTCTTGAAAACATCATAGAGGCCGTATCAGTACTAACCCCCACACTCTTTGCAACAACAAGAAACCGACTAGTATCTTCGGCGGCCATACCTGTTTGACGACTCAATTTAGTGATTGCTGTTCCCCAATTCATAGCGTTGTTAATCGCGGTCGCGGCAAACCCACCTAGCACAACGCTGACTTTTGCCATGGCTGTGCCAATAGAATCAAAACTTTTTGCAACCTTGCTACTCGTATCTGTGGACTTCTGTTCCATGGCGTTGAGTTTTTGCAGGTAATCGCTTAGGTCAGCCCTCATCTTGACGACTAAGCCACCAACCTCTGTATCTGCCATATTGTCACCACCTCGCCTTATAAATGAGAAAACCGCCTTAATTGGCGGTTTTTATATACGTTTGATTTATTTTGCCTTCTAATGGCTTTATCCTTTCAGTAGCCGTGGTAAATAACAACACAATAATTGAATTATCATTAGTTTCGGAACCAATTAACATATTGCCATCATCAAGTGTCGTAATTAAATTAGAACTAATCAAAGCCTTCATTCCTTCGTATTGTCCTTGCAAGTAGTCTACCTCTGTAGGCCTAAGCCAAATTGCCCATCTATATTTATTTTTAGAACCTTGGTATGGCCTTTTCCAAATTCCATAAGCATCATAGTATGGAATAAACGCGTTTCCCATTTCATGTCTTATGACACTAGACGGGTATGACATATCAAATTTGCGAACCTTGATATATATATTATTGTAATATGTATAAAACTCATTAAAATTTGTGGGGTTCTCCAAACGTAAAGATATACTTTTAAGATCATCAAGTATATTTCTCGCATCTACTTCTTCCTGCGATGGTGCCGCAAAGCCAGTTAAACATACCGTCATTAATAGAATAAATACTAGGATTATCCTTTTCAACTTAATCCCCTCCTTGCCACTTCATTCAACAAAATGGAATTTTATTCCTTCTGTTGTACGCCAAAAAATTCAAGGGGATCATCATACTCCGTCTTGGCCCCATTCATTTCTGCGTAACCAATAGACAACGCTATTAGCTCTCGTTCAGTCGCATCAAGGTATTCTTCCTTTGTCAGCCTGCACTTTGACCGATAAAAGGCATATTCTGAGCCGTAGTCACGTGGCCCTCGTTTTTTTTTGAGCCGTTAACCTCGGACATGACTTGCATCTTTTCAAGCTGTTCCGGTGTTGCCTTCGATTGTACAGAGGCTGAAAAGATAGCATTGATATAATCCGGGTAATCATGCGGTTCGATCGCATCGATCAAATCGTCTTTATCTGGAAAAGCCTTGGTATGCAAAAGTCCAGCATATAGCATATTGACCATATCGGCTGTGCTTCTTATCTTAATCATCATTTGCGGGGCATCTTCCTTCCCCTTTTTCTTCGGCGCTCCTGCTTTTAATAAACTAACCCGTTCTTTTTCGTCCGGGTAATCCTGCTCCATCTGAATAAGAGCACGTGTACCAAATTTGATTCCGTACTGAATGCCTTGAATTTTAACCTTTACAGCTTCGGGAAATAACTCAGATAATTTCACAGTATCACTCTCCATATAAAAAAATTAAAGAGAGGTTTTTAGCCCCTCTCATTATGACGCTTGCCCAGCTATCGTATCTGCTGACATTGGCGCGGCTGTCAATCCTGCACTAGTACCATTCGCAATCGCAATGTTGAGCGTCGCATCATTAGCAATGGCAATTATCCGCGTCAATACAACATTAGCCCCTGTTCCGCTTACAGCAAATAAAGCTGTAATTGCTTCATCAGCCGCCAGGGCTTCACGAATACGCAATGCCGTTATTGTTGGTGTATCGCCCAAGGAAACTGGAATAGTAAAGGCTTTAGGTGAGCCTGTCAATCCTGCTGCTGTCACGGTCACGGTTGCATTTCCCGCTGTCGTGATAGTACCTGCTACAGTAGCAGTTTCAACCTGCTGCACTCCTGTAAGACTTAACGCCGACGCCCCAAATTTAAGACCGTATAAGGCATTTGCCTTGCCATCGACAGTGCCCTTTGTACGAATCGCTTTGCCGCTGAAAGAGCATTTCGCAAAAGCACCTTCTGCAAAATCAAAACTCAAAGTACCCTTTACCTTGTAAAATTCGATCATTACGTCTTTTGTATCATTACTGCCGCGTTTAGCTAGTGCCATTAGCTTAAAATATGTTGTTTGGGCGTTATTGCCCGCGTAAACATATGAAAGCACCTCGCCCTTATCTGTTCCTGAAGAACTAACATCCCCGCCATGAATGGCAGCGATTAAATCAAGTGGAAGTTCTGCATTTTCCCACGTAATTTTGTAATAGTCAATAATATCCTCGGTATCCAGCGTCATTTCATCGCCTTTATTCTCGGCACTCGTGACATTCGGGTCCGGTTTTAAGGACTTGATGCCCTCTATTTTTATAGGTGCATCCCATGTCGTAGCCGCCCCGCTAACATCCGTTAATTGGGGAGCAATATACGCCTCGCGGACACCAAAAATGCCTGAAACTCTTGACATTGGCATGTTTTTATTACCTCCTTGTTATATATCTAAATTGCAAAGGCTTATGCTTCACCCCTGATCCATCGTCCAGGATTAAATCGGAATTACCAACCAAAGCCATGCCCAAATCATCTGCAACATCAAGCACAGCTTCAGCCATACTTTCAAGTGTCATTGCCGCTGATTTCCCTGGTTCAGGCTTGGCAAACAGTGATATTTGATAGATTTCATCAAAACCTATTGTGTGGCCATCGGCAATCTCGCCTGTGCCTGTAGTTTGCAAGTAGGACACACAAGGGTAAACAGCTGTTGCACTTGGCCATGCGTCGCTTATGCGAGTGCCAACAAATGCCGCCAGAGTGGTGCTCGTCTTCAGTCCGGCCACGATATTAATTTTAGCTTGCTTCATGATTCCACCTTCAAGGCTTGCTGTGCTCGTTCTTGTACTGCCTTCAGCGTATCAACCAGATTTTGTTTATTAGCTTCCTTGGCAGGATTAAGATAAGGATAAGGCGCATTTTTCGCAGTACCAAACTCAACATAAGCGGCATAATCCATTCCAGCACGAACAGGACCAACGATCACGCCATCCTCAATCTCTACCGGGTCCGGTTGAATACTATTTTCAAGATTCTGCGTCCGGTTCTGGAATGGATGGTTTGCTTTGGCATAATCAGCAACATCAATACAAACCTTGGCCATGCCTGCCGCTTGGGCCGTTACGGTGGTATCCTTCAAAATATCGATGTTACGCAACAGGTTATTTAAGCCGCCCATTTCCGCCTTAACTGTTGACAAATTCAAGCACCGCCTCTCCATGAGAGCCATAACCTTGTGGCGGAACATAGCCGACAAGATAAGTAAGGCCCGCACTATCAACAATGCGGGTATTGCTTGTAAAGGCTTTTGGATCAGCCGAAAAAGCTCTATGCGTAGATTTCTCGGTCACACCCATAACGCCTCTCGCTTGATTGCCTAACAGTGGCCAAACCTCTGCCTGTATAGTACCCGCATTCTGCCAGTCCTCAATTTCCCCTGAAAGCTCGTCCTTAGTGGTAACAAGTTTTTTCACGGTGTAGGTAATCGCCTCGGGAAACCTGAATTGCCGCATAAGCTAATCACCCCCGCTGTCGCAAACTGCCGCCGAATTTTGAACAAGTCCGCGTAGGTAGTAGTTACCCCGCCCCTGGTCGTTGACTGTTCCATTG
Source organism: Pelorhabdus rhamnosifermentans (assembly GCF_018835585.1). NCBI lineage: Bacteria > Bacillati > Bacillota > Negativicutes > Selenomonadales > Sporomusaceae > Pelorhabdus > Pelorhabdus rhamnosifermentans. The sequence goes on along the minus strand of NZ_JAHGVE010000034.1, from coordinate 21,622 downwards.
TAGTTAATGCACTTGTCAGCGCGTCGTATGTGCTTCGTCTTACGTCATAAACATAAGGTGAAGCGTCTGTTCCTTCCCCTGTCTTATAATCGTCCAAAAAGCCTGTAAGATCTGCATCATTAAAAAACTGACTCAGAACTAAGCATTTTCGTTTCATCTTACTAAGGGCTTCAGCCTCAGTCATGCTTTATCACCCGCCTAAATAAAATACCTGCCGCTTATACAGCAGCAGGTTTGTAAATTGCGAACGGATAACGGCTTGTCTCAACTTGCTTACGGGAATTAATAGGATTAGGCAACTGCCACGCAAGACGCATAACACAACGTAAAGCAACCATATCTTGCTGAGCTAAGTTATAAACAATCGCGCCCGTATCATCTTGAATAACGGCCTGATCAAGAACCTTATATGTGATATCCTGCCGCAAAGCATAAACTGCCTGGCTAAAGTCGCCGGCAATCATCTTGGCTTTCGTAATATCCCAGTAGCCAAGCTTATTGTACAGGACAGATTGGCCATACAACGTAGAAGGCGTCCCAGCAGCAAGTGAAGGTTGAAATAGCAGACCGCCGTTCTTATCACGTAAGCCCCGATATTTTGACTTCATAGTAATATCGCCAATAAACCCGTTTACGTCAAAAGCACAATCCTCCACCTTTGCCATGAGTTGATTGGTATCTTCCACTAAGTCGTCATCTGTAGCAGCTGCCGTTACAATCGTGCCCGCCGCTGTGGCTCCTGCAACTAAATCCGTAGGCCAAGATGCGGGCTTGTTTACGCCAAACAACACGGCTCCGTCAATTACCTTGCCAAATGCCTCCATGATACGTGGTTTAACTTCACCCCAAATGTCATAGGCCGAATCATCAAGAACAGCTTCTGGAATTGGCACAATGCAAGCAATTTCCTCTGCCTGCAAATATTTGTTATCCCATGAGATTTTCGAGGTTTGCTTTAATCCAGTATCACCATTGACAAAGTACGCCGTAGGCATAGACGAAAGAACGGGCATCCTCGTCTTATTCGTCGGCATGTTTGGCAATTTACGGAACAACTGCAATACAAGGCTCTGTCCAATAGCACCCTGAATAATTTCCTGGCTTACTGTTTCAGGAATTAAAGCACCCGCATCTGTGCGGGAAATGTTACTATTATAAGTACCTGCAAACCGCTGTAAATCAAAGTTAAGTTTAATAGTCATATCTTCTTTCCCTCCAAATTAAAATTAGCTGCGTCCAGCAGCACGTCTAATAAACATGTTCATTCCACCAGCAGCACCCTTTGTACCAGGATTGCCGCCAAGGTTAACGCCACCAGGACCACCCGCTTTTAATTCTGGCAAGTCCTTTAAGACCGCCTCAATGGCCTGCTTAACAACCTTTTCAGATACATTGCCTTTGTCGTCAACGTCAGCACCGGACAAGTCAGCCAGTTTTAGCACATAGGCAATTCTTTCAGGCTTTACTCCTAATGCCGCTGCCTGAACCTTTGCCTCTGCCTTGACTAAACGCTTGTTAGCTGCCTCAATAGCAGTTTTACTTTTTTTCTCAGATTCTTCGGCTGCTGCTTTCAACTTTTCTTGCTCAGTCATGTTAGCCTTTTTCTTTTCTTCCTCAAGCTTGGCTTCCCAAGTCTTTTGCTCTCTTCCCAGGCGCTTAGTAACTATAGCGTCAAGCTCTTCCTGAGTAAATGTCTTACCTTCGGCTGTTCCACCTTGGCCGCCCTCCCCGCCTGCACCAGGTTCATCACCTGTGCCGCCTTCGGCAAAAAGTTGTAAATTAAAAAGTCTAGTAATATTTTGCATGTTCACCCTCCGTATAAAGCTCGTCAGCATATCCAGCCGTTTATTGTCAGCCTGTAGGACATAAAAATAGCCGGGGAATTAGCCCGGCGAAGATGTTGGATCACCTCCTCTCAGCTTAGTTTCCACCCGGAATGACTCGAACTGTCATTTGTACCCTGCAAAGCGTTTTTAACAAACGTAATAGCATCTTCGTATATCGTCTCAATACCACAATTGCAATTCGGGTGATAACCTGGCATATTGGCCATGACATACATATCCGCATCATCCCCTCCAAAGTCTGATTTTCGGTACTCCTTGCCGTCGCCGTCTGCTGGACCGCCGTGTTCCTCGCAGATATCACAATTCTCACTAGCCGGACCATAGACACCGCGGTTAATTCTAATGCCCATGACAAAATTAGCGCTCACAGAGATTTCTGCTTGCGCCTCTTGATAACACATATTTGTTGTATGCGCCGCTAATCGAAAAGCGGCCTTACGTTCCACACCTTCAACCTCAAAGTGCTGCCTGAGGTCCTTCGATATGTCAGCGGCGCTCCTGCCCTCGCTAATACCCTGCTTAACTGTCATTTCAGTAAACTTCATGGCCTTTTTGCTTAACAATTTAATGCGATCATCCACATTCAACGCATCAGGCCAGACCTTGTTCCATACAGCATCAAGAATCTTATCATCCAGGCCGCCGCCAAAAACAAGGGAAATATGGTTTAAACTTGTTGCCTCTTCAATAATTGGCTTGGCCACATTCCGGGCAACCAGAAGCCGCTGTACTTCCGCCAAATAGGGCTTTAAGTCAGCGGCTTTTACTTTTTTTGCAAAGTCAATCGCAATTACAGAGTTGCTTTTAATCATATCGTGAATTTCTTGCTGTAAATCATTAGCAAGACGGTGAAAATCATTTACGCTAAGTCCTCCAGAATTAATCAATGTTAATAATTTATCAATGTGCCGACTCAATATCTGCCCTAATTCGGTATCAAGCGACTTTAGCAGCCTATCGTATTCAGCCCGCTCCTTTAACATATCGTCGTTAGCGATAATATCACCCCCTCAATTACATTGTACCGCTTCCAGGTGTAGGATTGGAGAAGCCAGGTCCTACAATTCCAGCAGTTTCAGCCTCAGATTCTGACTGAATATCTTTTTGCATAGCCGCAATCTCATCATCGGTGTATCCTTCTTCAATTGCCCACTGTTTAGCCGAAATAACGCTATTCTGTTTAAGAATCTGCTTGCGCTGCGCGTCATATAACTTTTCTTGGGCACTTTCAGACGTTGATTCTTTCCAATTCAGGCTAGTTTCAGGTGGTTCGCCTTTTGGCAAATCGCCATGATATTGCTGCATGATAATAAGCAACTTGTTTAGATCCTCATAGGAATTGCCGAAGCTAATTTGCTTTTCACTTACTTTATCAAGTAAAGGCGCTTCAACCTTTGCCATTGCAAAACCACTAGCTGCTGTTCCTTCGCTATCTTGCAAAGTGCTTTTCGGCGTTCGTGTAACGGCTGAAAGGTGGTCGACAAGTTTATCAATACTGGCCAAAATGCCTGAAGGGTCTGCCGATTCTAGCTCACCTACTTGAACATCCATATCACCCGCCGCAGGGAAACGCCATACGTCGCCAGGGTTACTCCTTAATTCACGCTGCCCTGTATCGGGATTAATCGGCAATTCCTCTTCATCTACGCCTATTACATAACGCTGCTTAAACGCCTGAAAATCAGCCGTTCTCATCAGGTCAACGACTAGCTTATTAATGCCATCCTGAATTGAAAAGGCGTTATGTAGCTCGCTGGTACCAAAAGGCGAATCGTCTTCTTTGTTCCGGAAGTGGATAATAGGAATAAAGCCGTATGGATTTTCCAATACTGCAGGAAAGCCGTCTGTCTCATCTGGTAACCATGTTAAACGAGAGTAATCCTGTATTGTCATGCTCGTTATATTGCGATTTAATAAATAGTAATACCTTTCTATCCTGTCCGCATAGAAAAGCCACTTATGAGCCATAGGCAATCCGTCAGCATTAAACGAAACCCATTGTTTACGAACCATTGTTAGACTTTCGCTGTCGTCACTCTCGTAAATAGGCAAAACAATGTCAGGTGTTAAAAACTTAATTTCATATCGGTCCGGCACTGTGCTGCCTGTTGGGAAGTGCGGCCACACCTGGGCGAATGCGTCGCCTTTCTTAATCGCATTACGATGAATCTTGATTGCCTTGGCATCCATGCGATTATATTTCCAAATCTTTGTGAGCGAATCTAACGTTTTCGGATCATCACAAGAAAGCCCTTCTATACTCAAACGTGCAACAGGCGCCTCAATAATCGGATCACAGTAATTAATCCGAATACCATAAAGATGCCGAACCATATCAAGGTATTTATCTGGCGCCATAATTAGATGCAGGCCATCATAATACTTCTGGCATTTTTGATAATATTGCATCCTGGCTTCTTCTTCATCCAGCAACCAGCGTGCAAAGCTTGATTCAATTACATCTGCCAAATTATCACCCCCTAGTAAACTGACATAACCTTCTTTAGGTCTGATACTTCGTAACCATCCAAGGCGTACCATATGGCGCTAAATGTATGTGGGTCAATGCTAAATTCATCCTCAATAATATTGCCATCTTTATCAACCTTGTAAGTCAGTTCCTTCAGCTCATCAATAACGTGTTTGCAAACATCGGAACAAATAATCTTTTTAAACCGCTTGACCTTTTTTATATTCTGTACACGACTACCCGGAGGCTTCCTTGCACCCTGAATGCGAAAACCCTGCTGCCTAAAATATTGAATTGTTTTAGGCTCTGCTGAATCTGCCCTAATCAGTTCGCGTGACTCCTTAAATTCGGCTATTTCTAAAGCCGTCTTATCGTCGGTCATGCGATTTTTGTAATACTCCCAGTAAATATATAGCCACTTTTTCTCATGGTCTATAGCGACGCGTATCAAGGCATTGAATGATGTTTCAAAGCCAAAGTCAAAACCTGATCTTTTGTAGTTGCCGGGTATCCCATGTACCGCTTGCATAACGTTCTCATGCGGCTGTACTTCAAACTGTGGCAACACAATAATACCATTCACACCAAAGCGGCCTTGCCGGGCAATCCTGTATAAGTCGGGATCATATGCCTTAATTTCATCAAGCTGCTCAATATAACTGTAAGGCAAGAAAAGGTTATCATCGGCAAGCGAGTGATGGTAAAACGTATTGCCTATCCTCATAGTCCGCTGCTTATATAAGTCCTCATCATTAATACCCGGTACTTTGAAGAAATGCTTATAAGTCCAGTTGGACTTTCCTACCGGATTAGTTGACAGGATCATATGCAACGACAAAAAAGGGTGCCGCAAGCGGCCAATCAGTTCTTTAAAGCCTTCATACTTCAGTTCGCTGCACTCTTCACACCATACAATACTAATGTTGTTGATTGATTTCAGCTTTTTAGGCTTATCCATGCCCTTGAATATAATCTTGCTGCCATTCGGAAAACGTATCTGCATAGGCGAAGTAACAAGCTTTATCCTGCCATCTAGCTCCAAGTCTTCGATGATTTCCTCAAACAGCGAGAAGCAACTTTCACGGATAGTCTCATAAACTTCGCGGACAACAAGCGCCGTCCGTTTCTCTTGCAGTAATTTAAGAATGAGCTTCAGAGCTATGTGATAGCTCTTAGATGAGCCATAACCACCGACAAGGAACTGGAATTTGCTCTGCCAATCAAAAAGAAAGTCCTCAAAATGTGGATTTACCTCTTTGTTTATCATGGCCTTTTTTCCTTGCGCGTGATTGTAATTTCAATAGGCTTGTCATCGTCATTGCTTGCGATCTTCTTCTCAGCAACAACCACTTTACGGCGCTCAAGTGCAAGTTTTTCTTCATCAAACCGCTGTTTTTGCAACTGTGCCTCAATCTTGCATACAATGTCAAGCCCCTTTTGAATTGCCTGCTCGTAAAAATCATCCTTTAACTTAAAATTTTCAGCACCATCCATACTGCCCATTACGCCAAGCATTTCACGATTCTGCTGCTCTCGTATGAGGCGATTCACTTTATACCTGGCAACCTGCAATTCATAGGAAAGGCTGTCAATCTCTCCGGCCGCTTCAAACAAGTCTAAGTCATCGATAGGAATGACCTTCGAATATAGGTGATGTGTTGCAGCATTGGTGTTATGCTTCGGTGGTCCGCCACGATTACCAACGCCATTTTGATTTCTTTTTGGAGCGCCGTGACCAACTGCGTTTTGATTTCCCGGCTGAGCACCCTGCCGTTTTGTGTGCACACCTTTTTCATTTTGTGTGCACACTTTTTCTGATTTTGTGTGCGCTTTTGTGTGCACACTTTTCCGATCCCATTTACGACGAACTTTCCATGATTTTACAGTATTTATGGTAACGCTGTATTTATCGGCAATTGCTTGATACTTCATACCGTCAAGATAATCTTGTTCGGCTAGTTCATACGTTTCAGGCATTTACACAAGTCACCACCTCCGGTAAATAATTACGCTTACTAGATAATCGTCACTGATTTCAGCACGCTCTGCAATCCGCTGAGCCTGTCCTTGATAATCTTCATTCGTAGCTTGCCAACTTCAACTATTGCCTTCTGCTCAAGCATAATCTGCGTAGCGGCCTGTACTTTTGGGCCTTCTTCTGCAAGCTGCTTCTCAAGCTCAAGAATCTGCCGCTGTATTGCCGTAGGATCACGCTCGGCCCGTTCTTGATCAGTTAACATGGCCACACTCCGGGTATAAGTTTCTCAAATAATCTTCACATTGCCGCCGTATCTCTGCGCTGTTCCTGCCGAAATGCCGCTGTTGATGATGTCCATAGCACAGCAGCAAGCCTTTTTCAATGCGGTTCTCCTTACGGCAACCACATGGCTCATGATGCCATTTTTCGCCAGGCGCAACAAAACGACCACAGCCTGGAATAATGCAGGTGTCACCGTCTCGTTTGTGAATATCGTCATTCAGTTGTGTATTGGTCATTTATACACCTTCGTCACTTTGCTACCCTTGCGCGCCGCTGGCTTTACTGGCGGATGGATCAGCGCCGTTGTATTATCTGGTTTGGGCTTATCTTTGTTGCTCATGATTATCACCTCGTTTTTAGGTACTAAAAAAGAGCCCGAAGGCTCTTTAAAAACATTATATTTATTTTTGGTTCTTTATCTCAATTATTTGAATTCCTTCGAAGCTATCAGTAGGTTTTTTTAATTGCAAAAGTGTTTTGGACCTCTCAATTACTTCGGGGTTATTTTCTGTCATAGCTTTTTCCCACAGTTCAGCAGCAAGACAAATATCTTCACAAAATACATCGACCTGCAATTGTAACGTATTATTAATTTTATTACGATGCATTAATATATTATGTTGAGGTATAACAAAGTGAAATTTATCTAATATTTTTCGTGCTCGTTGTGTTCTAATATCGCTTTCTCCTTGATGCAGAAAAGCACACCTTAGTGCATAAAAATCATCGCCATCTAAAGAAGAACTATATTTAGTAGATAAATAACTATTGAACCATTCAATGTACCTTTTTCCTGTTTCCTTTTGAGGATTTTGTAGCCTGCCACAAATATCTGGAATCATTAAAGCTATTCCTAATGCAGCATACCAATTTTTCTGCTCATTTGCTAATCTAACTGCATTAATAAAATTATTTATACTTGACATATACTCACCCCTTATATACCGTCTTCGGCAAATTGGAACAAATTCCTGTAATTTGGCGGCAGTTCATGATAACCACCGCCCGAACAAAAAGAAAAGCGGTTAGTCCTCGTATGAGTAACTACCGCTGTACTGTATTAGAAATGACATCATCTGGACATGTTCGTCCAGTGATACCGTGAACGCTTAATTTTATAGGTAGACTAAAACTGTACTAAATTGGACAGGTCCTTCCATCATTCAATATAGGAAGAATTTAATGTTCCATATATAGCCCAAATGGATGTATTCCCATTATCTTTATTGTCGATCTTAGAAGCAATAAGGTTATAAATTTTATTTTCATTGATTACCTTAATTTCAACTTCGGTTTCATTTATTAAACTTGATTGTTTTCTATTTCTATGCAAATAGTCCTGAAATTCTTTTAACCACTTATTTGTCTCTGAGGATTCAAGCAAGCGAAATTCAATATAGGCTTCTTTCTTATCCAACGATGTCATATTTCTCCCATCTGCGGCTATATCAACACAAATCTCTTTTACTGTAGGCGACTTTATCTCAAATTTTCCTTCAATAAAAGGACAAATTCCCTTATCTGGATGGCTCAGTTTAATCGTTGCTTCACTAAAATCGTACAAGATTGATCCTCTCCTTTCAATATTTTTATACACTATTCGGCAAAAGGAAACAATTTCCTGCAAATACAAAAGGCCGCTCATCTGAGCAGCCTATAACTTAGCGAGTCAAGACAATGCGCAACTATAACCAGTGTTCTTTAAAAATAACTTGAAATAATTTTCAAGACTGCCAATAAAACAATTGCCAAAATCTGTATCGATACACCAATGCATAAATATTTAAAACGCTTTACCTTTTTTAACAATTTAAAATCCAACTTATCCTTAATTAGTCCCTCTAAATCGGCAATTTGCTCTGCATCCAATAATTTTTTTGGAATTACATATCCCGAAGAACTTCCCGTCATTAAATACAAAATATCTTTACTGTGTTTTATGCCGTATAATTCATCCCATTTAATATTTAAATTACTACTACCATCAATTTTAATAATTTCTATACCTCTTTCAGTAAATTTAAATACTTCTTCTTTTTGATTTAACTTATTTGATTCAAAGCTTTTCTTAAGAGATATTCTATAATAAATTTCATAACCAACAAAAAGTATAAGAATAAGAATTAAGCTACTGATGTCTTTTTCAATTATATTTTCTATTATTAAACAGATAAAAAATCCATAAAATATATAAAGACATTTTGCACCAGACAACTTAGCAAATTTTAAATAGTCTTGTAGTTCTACTTTTACTGTAACTTGAATATTTTTTTCTTCCACTATTCCTCCACAAATTCGATAGTAGTTGATTACACGTATTCTATAACAAGCAATTCCTCTATATTATAAATTCTCCAAGAGGGAATATATCCCTTTGAGACAAAAGGGCTATCTATTGGCCGCCCTTCCTATTCTTCGATACTACAATTCTACCACAGCCAAAGTCAAAAAAGTGTCGCCAATTTGTCGCCTTATATAGCCCGAAGGGCTTCAATTCCAAATAGAGTTACAGCAAACTTTTTAATCGCCTTATTTCGAATTTCATAAGCAGATTGCCTGTGACTATATCCTATTGCTTCTGCAATCTCTTCTTTACTCAACTTCTCCACATACCACATAACCAAAACATCCTTGTACCGCTCACAGCCAAGGTCCTCACATATCGAATCTAGCTCCTTATCAACTCTGGCCACTTCAACTAACGTATTCTCACGCATTTCCTGCCATTTTTGTAACTGATAAAACTGATTAAGCGTATTCACAGGGCGCCCTGCATGAATTCCTGTAGCTTCCATCTGTGCCACTCCTGCCCCTTTTGGCACCGTCTGCCAAGTAAGCCTAGCAATCATTGTATCGGCATGCTCAACGCTTTTCTTTAAATCCCTATAGTACCGCAAATAATTTTCTGCCTCTCTAATACAATCCATACCAATCCCCTCCTCATGATTTACGCACCAAAGCAGACACGCTCCCCAACGTGCCTGCTGTTGCTTTATCTGACGTACCAACCGCTTCCGGCTGTCTTTATATGTCCTTTATCGCCTCGCCTGAATATCGGCCTTCTGTCGTAATGTATAGGCTCTCTCGGCTTCGGCAGCTTGTCCAGTTCTGCCAGCTCGGCTGCTGTTGCTTTGCGTGTAATGCATGGGCTCATGACTTTGCCTCCTCAGCACGTATTTGTACTTTCTTGTATTTTACAAAATATACTAAAATTAGAATAACGTGACTATATTCCTAAAGGAGTTTATACTGTCAAATTGAATTAAATTTATAAAGCTCATAAAAATGCTTTACTTTTTATTACTTGCGCACCCCTGCTCAAACTACTGATTATCAAACAGGAGGTATTAACTTGAAACGTATTTATTTAGTCTTCTTAGTTTTATTCTTAGTTCCAGCACTTGCATTTGCTGAGAATCCAAAACCAACATTTACGCCGACTGATACTACACTACAAGGAAAACCGGCTGTAATTTGTGAAACTCCACATTATCGTATTACTGTTCCAAAGGTTTGGACATATCAATCAATGTACAGTGAATACAGAAATGAAATTACATTATATGGGTTCTCACCTGAAGATAATGGATTTTTTATCGGTACGTGGCAACTAAAAAAAAATGAAGATTACAATAAATATCTTGAAAATTATATAGTAGATTTTAAAAATAACCCTAATAATGCCGAACAGCAAATTGATGATTTAAGTCCCAATTGTAAGCGGTTATTTTATTTTCTTATTGGCGAATCACGTTATTGTGCATGCTACTTAATAAAAGAAGAAGATAGGGTTTTTATGGTAGTATGCCGTATGGGCAAAGATAACTACAAGGACTTGCCCCTATTCGATGAAATGGTAAAAACATTAGAACTTAAATCTTAAACTCGATTGCCCGGTAGAAACCGGGCTTTTTTTTATCGCGCCTACACCCGCTGACCGCCAGTAGATTGCAAGACTTTCTTATCAAGCCCTTTTCCATGGAAGCTGTGCTCTTTCACGCTAACCCCTCCCGCATAATACTTTTATCTTCGGGTATCCTATAAACGGAAACTCCTAATTTTTCAGTGGATAGCCAGAGTTACCTGGTCAGGTGGGCTCTGGCTTTTCCATGTATAATATTGTTACCTTCGGACATCATATAAACGGAAAACCTGTCCATTTTCCTAATGAATTGCCAGAGCTATTTTCTCACCGGATATATAGCTCTGGCTTTTCCATGTCATTCGAAAATAACCGTCTGGTCCGGATTTTGTTTTACGCTGGATTTGCCAGCAATCCACCATTCATACATATCCTCACCAGATTTCCAATTTCGTTGTACAAGACCATCTGCAACCGCTTTATTAAAAGCTTTTACGCAAGCCCTTTTATAAGCATCAGCTATTTTAGGCCATCTTTTTAGTTCTAGTTGCTTATTTTGCCCTCGCGCATATGGACACAAAACACAGCCAAGTCTTTTGAACCCTTCATCATATAGACTGCAATATGGAACTTTGTTTTGATGAATATATTGCCAAACATCGTCTTCTGACCAATCAATTATTGGATGCAAATATTGCTTTGAATTATCTCTATTGCACTGCTCGACCATTCTTCTTTTTGCTCTTCTAGCTGACTCGGCCCATCTTACGCCTGTTATAACGATCCGTCCTTTACCTCCGCCCTCTTTAAGTATCGCGCAACAATATCGCATATGGCGTAGAGGCGGTATTCTCTTTTTTACAATTAGTTGCCACATTGTTTCTTTTGGCTTATGAACATTGATAGTTAAAAATGGTCTTGGCGATTTTCGTCCCATTAATCTAGCTGCTTTAAGACGTTGACGATACCGAATTCTTCTGCCTGTAACTCTGAAATTATCCCGAATAAAATAGACCAACTCAGGCGGATCAACAGTCGTTAAATTATAATGAGCATCGTATTTCACTCCGGCCCGTTTAACCAAGTCCAGCACAACACATGAATCTTTCCCACCACTAAACGCAACATAGTACCCTTCTGGCGGCTCAAACTGCTTTATCCGGTCAATCGCTGTCTGGACTTTATCGACGTTGCCGAACAATGTTTTTTCAGTCAACACGTGCTCACCCCCATGCATAAAAGCCAATTTCCAAGGCATACTATAAATGTAATTTTTTCTCTCTCCAACCAGGGCCTAGCAGGTCCTGGCTTTTTCTATTGCAATTTCTTTTGCGTAATGTCCATTCCAGCAGTCAATATGAGTACATACCAACTTTCCGTCTATATATCCCATATGGGCATCTAACGGATGTAAAGTTGTCTTGCATAAATCACATATCATCAAATCTGTTCACGCCCCCTTTGTTTGAGTTGTTTCTAATCCATAAAAATTCAAAATCTGTTTTTCCGTTATCCGCCCATTAAAATAATCATCATTAATTTTCTGCTCTTCCAATGTTCCGGTGCATCTATTTGCAATCATTTCCCAAAATGCGTAATCTCCGGCTACATTTAACCAGCAATCACCACCGCAAGGAAATTTTGAATCACATCTTCCTTCACTCACGTTCTCGCCTCCATCGCTTAACTTTTAACAACTCATACCGCTCCGCACTACTGCATATCCTTTACTTCCTGCCATGGTCTACACCGCCTTAACTTGCTTGCAATCCGGATTCATTACCTCATTAACCATACAAAAGCATTCCGTACAACCTTTACATATTTTTGAGGTCTTTCTATATTCTGTTTCGAATATCCGCCGAATTCTTCTTGTTCTCAATTTATCCGGTTTCTTCTCCCAACCATGCAAAACAAATTCGCACCATAGCCTATAATCAGCCTTTTCACGGCAGGTCATAGGACGTTCGCACACATCAGCTTCTTCCCAACATTCACATTTACGATGATTATTTTTACAACGGCGTTTATCACCACACGATGCAACATCATGACCGTTTTCCTTTTTATATCCAAACCATCCCCAATGCAAAGTCTTTGCCCTATCAGTAGCAACATCAATAGCTATTTGACTATACATACTCACACCACCCTCAGTTTTTAAATTCACGAATCACATTGCCTTTTCGGTCAAAATACTTTGTCCTGTACCAAGGATGACAATTTTCTGTCCAACATGTCCCATCCATTACCACATCAAGACTCAAACTCGAATTGCTACCAACAATGGTTCCCCTTTTCCCGCAAACTTCTATACGCATTCCCATATAAGCAAACTCAATATCGCGTGCTTGTTTCATCCGATCAAACGTTCCCCAATCTCCAAAAAGATCACGTGGCTTAAATCCGCCAATTTTTCGGCAATACTCAATTCGTTTAAAAAAATCATCAAATCCAAGATCATAGCTTAATTCGTCTGTAAAATACTTGTAGCACTGATATTTTGCCTGTCCGGGAGTATCGGCTACTGCTTGATATGGAATAGTTGTAAGACCTCGAACTTCCATTTTGTAAGTATTCATTCCTCACACCACCCTCAAAATTTCAATTTCAGCCCTCGGATTCTGCTTGTCCAGCCCGACTATTCGACTGCCATCATAATCCTCAATAAGCCTATCATTTTCAAGTATTCCGGCCTTTTCAAGTATGTCTGATGTTGCTTGTAGCAGCCCCACTAAATCTGGCCACCATCTTTTGTCCGGCAACCAATAGCGGCAGCATACATGCACCGGGCCATCATAATTTTGCTTGTACTTTTTCAGATGCAATAGTGCTTCATCTTGATACCGCTCAAACGCCTCACTTGGCAATATCGCTCTTCGTTTTCCCATCCGTACAATTCGGCTTGAATTCTTCTTCGTAGCTGGCCTGCCGGGTATAATCAGTTTACTCATAGTCACCAGGCCTATATCTCCGGCATGCCTGCTGTTTCTCGCTCACCTTGATTGCTACGCCAGGGTGTTCTTCTGTCTCGTAGCAGACAAGCTTGCCGGGATAATTAATGCTATTCGCGTAGCGGCACATACCGCATTTTGGATCACGCTCGACTTGCTTCATATTTTCATCCCCTATTGATCAATTTTGCAGCAGTCACAGGTATACTCAATGTTTTGGCCTGTAAACTCATCCTTTAGTTTTACCTTGCCTGTTCCATGACAGTTCGGGCAGTCAGCCTTAGCCAACTTCACGATATTCGCCGCCCTGCTCTGTTGGCGTGATGTTCCTTTTTTCTGAGCATCTTCTTCGTACGCCTTGACAACCCAATTACGAATTTTCAAGTAATCACTGCCACGATCTTTAGCTGGCTTACCATTGGCCCCTTTCCATGTATCAAGCTTATTTATCATCCAGTCAACGGCATCAGTACCAAATTCAGCAATAAGCTTTTCATGCTCCGGCTCCGTCATGTATACCCGTTCTGCGTAGCAAACTTTAGGTGTACACACTCTTTTTTTAGTCTTATGTATTAAGGCCTTTCTTTTTGGCTCCGGTGTTTCACTCGGCAATTCACTCGGCAAAACACTTGGCATTTCACTTGGCGAAATACCCCGATTCAACCCAGTGTTTATTTTTAAACTGTATTTAGTTGGAGAACCTTTTTTCCCGCTCGTAAAGTCGATGAAACCGTATTGTTTAAGCAAATTTCTATGTTTAATATAGGTTTCTTCATCCTTTATTCTGCAGGCAAGCATCATTCTCTGATTGCTGCAGGCTAATAGTTCGGGCCAGCCACGACGATTAAATCTATTGACTAATTTGTAATAGACGATCATTGCCAATTGTGGGAAGCTCTCGTATTCGTCGCAGAATGCCTCGAATGAGTTGAACAAAAGGTACATATCCATAATTACACCTACCTGAAATCTCTACGCTCGAAAATAGTCCCGCATAATTCTTAAAGGATAGGGCAGCCTATCTTTGTGACGACTGCCCATATAAAAGTTGATTAATAATCTTTTGCCGTTCACTGTGCGGCATATCCGGCCTAAATCTGCTATTGAAGTTCAGCTCTAATTGCAATATCTTCACTTCTTCTAAGTGCTTCTCATAGCATATAGGACCATATCCGCGCTCACGTGATAGCTCGTCCGTTATCTCTTTTCCGCACATTCTGCAACGCTTCATATGCCATCACCTAAAAGGGAATTTCTTCTTCGGGGAATACTTGTGCTCCAAACTGTGATCCGAACGAAGGATCCGGTCCATAATCATCCTGTATCACTTTCTTTATTTCAGGGACTTTGAAATCATTTTTTCTGATTGAATCAACGCTTCTGATGGCTACGCATTTGGTTGATACCTTGATTTCATCCTGATTGTTAAGGTATTCTTCTTGTCCAAAAACACCGCCAAATAATTTTCCCTTTAAAGCTTTTTCATTCCAGTCCCATTTATATCCGGGATTACTATTTTCAATAGATGTTATAAGCCCCTTGAAAAAGCTTGTACTGTTTCCCTCGGTTAATTGCCTATATACGCCCTGCCATTTTGCCTCTGAATTGATTTTTAGCTTTCTTTCATACTGTTGGCTGTAAAAATCTTTAAACTCTCCCTCGGCAATATCAATTAGCAAAATCAACATCTTCTTGCCAGTGTGCGTAGTATCTTCTTTCGCTTGAACTATATTGCAAACATATCCACCAGGGGCAAGAGTTTTAAAATCACCTGTAAATGCCTCCACGGTATCCCAGTTAGCTGGCTTTTGCATAATCATCAATCTCCTTTATTTGTTTAGTTCCCAGTATTCACGTATCTTTTCATCAACGAACTTCAAATCATTATCAATTTCCCTTTCAAACATATCCATGGGTGACTTAACAGTGTCCGTCCCATCCGTTTGGGTTACAAAACTATATCTGCCGCTCTCATACTTAGTCCGTAACACGATACTAAAAAGTCCTTCTACCGTTAATTGATCATCTAACATCTTGCCTACCGTTTTAGCTTTAATGCCTAAATCAGTTTTTTGCGTGTGATGCAAAAAGTAGACGATACAATTAGGCGGTGTTTTTTTAATTACGAAATCAATTAATCCTTTGAAATTTAATGCCATATCAGTGAACTTGTTGTACCCGGTTACTTTGGCCTTATCAAACATTTCAAAGGCCATTAGGTATTGACTATCATCTATTACATACCGTTTCAATTTTGCTTTAGACAAACATTTTTCAATCAGTTGATAGGTTGCACCGTCGACCTTGTTTAATTTCTTTCTAAAAGGCAATGGTTTGCTTGCAACATTGAATATGCCAACTTCGCTTATATCGAAGTTTCTCATTGATGTGCTTTTTCCAGAACCAGACTCACCTAAAATCATGACCGGAATCCCCATCACTCGTTACCCCATTTTACAGAGCTATCATATCTCTCATTGTCTCTGACCTTTTGTTCAAATGACGGATCATATGGAACCTTTTCATATGCCCAGTTGTTCCTGATAACTGGCGCCAACATATTCGGATCGCCCGTTATCCAGTAATCACTAAAGCCATAATCATCAAGACTCATTATGCTTTCCCTCCCAAATTTTTAGCCTCATTTCTTATATTTGCTTGCTACGCTCAAAAACTGTTTCATAGTCCATATATCCCATCCCGCTAACCAGAGCAGGAAACGCGCTTCTTCCTCGGTTAGGCTTTCGAAATGATCAGCCAATTCTAGACATCGGTTGATTTTCCATATAGGCTCGCTCATGATCTTCTCTCTCCTCAATAAATCCGGTGCATTTTTGCCAGAATACCCGACTTTCGACATTGCTTCGGAATCGCTAATTGTGTGCTGCGCTCTTTCGGCTTTGCTGTAACTACCTGCTTATGCGCTGCAATCCAATCATCAAAATCGCGTTCGTCAATATAATTGCGCCGGCCGATTCGTACCACTGGCAAGCCGTGCCGATAAATCCAAGTATCAAGAACCGGTTTTGAAATATTTTTTTCTTCTGCGAAACTTTGAACCGTGAGCATTTTGCACCTCCTGTTTGACCACTGTTTTCCTTCGTGCTATACTTTAATTAATTGAATTTGTTTTGCCCGTAAAAGTCGTCTGTGCTCCAACACAGGCGGCTTTTTCTTTTCCCTGCAAATATCCGGTCAAGCCTAGCTTGTATCGTGTTTCAAGTTCCATGACTAGATTTATAGTTCCATTAGCCCTATCGACCAAACGGCAGGCAATAATTGTAATTTGATTTACTTCATCAGCAGTAAGATCTTCGTAAGAATTCTTGTCTAACAACATTTCAGGTAATTCATTTAACACTCCCGATATTTCTTTATCCTGCCGTTTAAGCCGAATAATCATTGACTGAACATGCCTGTCCACTTTTTGATAGCCAAAAAGCCTTTTAAATCCTGTAGCTTCCATAGCCACGGCTGCTGCTGCAATAAAGTTTACCTGCGACAATTTCTGTCTTGCCTTGACTGGTATACTGCGTGAGCCTTTCAATGCTGAATAAATCGAATCAACTGAATAGCCTATATCCGCAGCTATTGCTTTTGGCGGTCTATCACAGCAAGCTATAGCCAACTGCAGCATATCATTAACATTTTGAAACATATCTGGTGTAATCATCGTTGAAAGCATTGCAATATCCATGATTTTCACCTCCTTTGTCGGAATAACGAATATCAATTTGACAAAAATGCATGATAAACTAAAATCAATCCTTTCCTTTACCACTGTCCTCCCCGGGCAAAATACCCGCGCCAGGCAATAACTTTGCGTTGCCGGCGCTTTCTGTCTAGCAGCCAGTAACGTAACTTCCATAACCACTTCACGACCTCACCCCCTCACTCGGTCCGCCGCATGTCGAATAAACAATCGTTTTTACAGGATTTTACTTTCTTTTGTCGAAGGCTGATATTGCGCCCAGGCGGAAAGGAAACAAAAATGACTTATGAAGAAATTACTAAAGAAATACTTGTTGCTATGATCCAAAATGGTAAGCTCACCCCTACCAGCAAAGAAACGCGTGAAAGCTTGAATAGTACCTATGTAGAAGAAGTTTGTAAAGCATTTTCGGCAGTGTACCAGACTGTTTCAACTGCTTCTATTAAAAAATAAAGCTGATTAAATAAAACTGTCTAATGCCTGGGCGTTTTCTCTTAATTCATGAAGCAATTCTGGCTTTACGTCTTCTAGAGCAGATTTCCGCAAATCTTTGACAATCGCCAAGTTTAACTCAGCAAATTCATGTATGAATTCAGTAGTTATCTGACGAACACCGCGATCAACTTCACCGGATTGTTGATTAGCCAATTTTTCCACCTCCTTCGCTGTTGGTAATATGTATTAGCCAGTTTGACGCATGTCGGTTGGATAGGAAGATAACTCAACTTTGCATTTTGCAAAGTTGAGGGCATGTCTAATCTGGTCCGCCGTGGTTTGAAGTTTATCTGCAATAATACCTGCTTCTTCAATACTCATTTCCCTCTTCCCTGAAAGCTTCAAAGATAAGCCACTCTCACTAATATTCAGTAATTGAGCCATTTCCTTTTGCTTTATTCCAGCTCTATTCAACATTTTTTGTAAGGTAATATTCTCTAATTTACTCATGTCTATCGCCTCCTAACTTTGCAAATTGCAATCTTTGATTTTATTATACTCCAACTTTGCATTTCGTCAAGTATTTTCTTTGCATATTGTCACGTGATTTTTTATGTTTCTTTGCGTATAGTAAAGTTAGTGAGGTGATACAATGTCTATTCTTGGTGATAACATTCGAAAACTCAGGAACAAACGTGGATTGACACAAGCCCAATTTGGTGAAGCAATTGGCGTAGCTGAATCAACTATTTCTTTATATGAATCTGGAAAAAGAGAACCAGACAATAAAACTCTTTTGCGCATAGCAGAATATTTTCAGTGCACTACGGACTACTTGCTTGGAAGAACAAATGACCCCAAAGGATATAAAATTGACACAATAGCGGCTCATCGTACTGATGATCCAACCAAACAACTACCTGAGGAAGCGAGAAAATCTTTAGAAGAATTCAAAAAATTTTTATATGAAAAGCATGGCCTAAAATTTGATTAAGCCCCTGGGGAGGGGATATGGTGAATAAAATGCTTGCACTGGCTGCGCAAGAAGGCGTCCTCACCTCAACGTTTCCACTATCTCCACCATTGTATGGAGTGTATTTGGAGAATGCTGACACTTCCGCAGCTGTAATTGGATTAAGTACTTATATACAAAATGAATCAGAAAAAAGATGTATTATGGCCGAAGAACTTGGACACCACTTCACAAGCGCTGGTATATGCATTCCTCGCAACCGTGAATTTTATTGCTATTCAGAACGAACTGAGATAACCAGAACAGAATACAAAGCACTTAAATGGGCCGCAAATTATTTGATACCAGAACATGATCTACTTGACGCTATAAAGAGCGGGCTATATGAACCCTGGGAGCTTGCTGAACATTTCGATGTCACTAATGAGTTTGCGGCATTTCGTCTTAGACTATTTGGTGTAAAAACATTAACTTAGACGCAGCAAAAGACACAGCACTGATGGGACATGCTGTGTCTTTATGTTTAAGAGAAGTTATATTATCAAGGTGATAATTAAATGAAAAAACAATTATTTTGTCTTTTAATATTTGTTAGCTTACCAACGATTTGTTTGGCACGTGGCTATCATGGACATCAATCCGATATATCATTTGGCTTTATAATAGTATTAATTCTAGCTTACATCATTAACAAAATATTTAAGATATAGAACCCTGCGCCGGATAAATAAGGCATAGGTCACGTTATAACAAAAGACATAACAACAGGCTGTGTCTTTATGTTTTGGGAGGGGATGAAAAAGTATGAAGAAAATAATATTCTTAGTCTTACTTTTATTAATCATTATTTTACCAGTTTCATCTGCCTATGAAAGATACCAATGGATGTGGTCTACTGATAAAGTTGGGTATTTTTTCGATAAGAATACAATCAAATTTGATAATAGTTCTGGTCATGTAAATACAGATGTAATTGACGTATGGATAAAAACTGTATTCTCACCCGAAGCTGCTCAAGAAATAATTGACAGAGTTGATTCTGAATATATAAAAAATAAACTTGCAAATTTTGATCACAAACTAACTCATTATCAAATTAAAGTGAGCTCAAGTAAAATAAAGGAATTAGACGATTGTTGGTATTCGTCTGACGGAAACCTAATTCATGAATTTGATGACACTTATCAACCGTGGAAGCCAATTATTCCTGGTTCTAACTCAGAAGGATGGCAACATCGTTTAATGGACTATATCTTAAACAATTGGAAGACTGTCTATGATCGGAGCTAATCCGAATGAAAGCTAAGGCAATAGCACTTATTCTATCTGTTTTATTTTCTTTTTCTATATTCGGTTGTGGTAATAATACACAAGCGCCTTCGCCGCAACAGTCTCCATCTCAAACTCAAGCTGTAAATTCTACTCCGGTACAAACGCAACAAGTGACTCCGGCACCTGTAGAAAAGCCGAAAGTGCAAGAACACAGAATAACAGGTACAGGACCTAATGGCGAGGGAATCAAAGGACATATTGATAAGAAAGGCGTAAAAATTTATCACCTGCCAGACGACCGATACTATAATCGGACAACCCACGTTGCTCAATGGTTTTTCACAGAAAGAGATGCACAAAATGCAGGATATAGGGCAATCATAAGATAAGGAGGGATAGTATGCCATCAAAAATAAAGAAGCGTGGCAAAAATAGTTATCTACTAACTGTTGCCGCTGGCTATAACGCCGATAAATCACAGCGAGTATATACGAAAACTATTCATGTCGAAGCGGACGAAGAAGCAGAAAAACAATATGTATTATTTGAAGCTGCTTGTTTGCAAGGTAAAGCCTTGCTTGCTGGTGATAAAAAAATGACACTTAAGGAATTCTACGACTACTGGAAGCATCATCATGTAGAGAATAACCTTGAAGCGTCTACTGCTTATTACAACGAAAACATTTTTACCCGAATTGAGGCCGTCTTGGGGGCTATGAGAATTGACAAAATTAAGCCTAAACATATTTTATCGTTCATTGACCAAATCAGCGCACCAGACGCTTCTTTCGACGACAAGCCGCTCAGTTCAAATACGATACATAAGCATTTTGTACTGCTTAAGGAGTTGTTTAATAATGCTGTACGTTGGGAATTCCTCATAGACAACCCTATAAGCAAACTAAAAGCCCCAAAAGTAGAAAAATCTCAAAAGAAAATACTCACCGAAGAAGAAATGTCGAAGGTTTTATCAGTGTTAACAGCCGATACTACAAAGCATCGGCTTTGGGTATTATTAGCCTTCACAATGGGCCTGCGTCGCGAGGAAGTCTTTGGCCTTCAATGGCAAGATATAAACTTAGATGAATCATGGCTTAAAATTAACAGAGCGATTGTCTATGTGCCAAAGGTAGGTCTTGATATAAAACCACCGAAAAGTGATAATTCTAATCGTAAATTATCTATGCCACCGGAAATTACTGCTCTTTTGCTAAAGTGGAAAGAAGAAGTAAAAGCCGCAACTAAGCGTCGGAACAAGCGCAAAAAAATTGTGAGTATGGATGATCCGGTGGGACCAGAAAAATGGGTATTCTCACAGGCCAATGGGAAAGTTGGCCACCCGCATAGTTTTACGACTTTTTTAGAAAGATTTTATAAAGAGAATGCTTTGCAACACGTATCCCCTCACTTATTACGCCATATGATGGGCAGTTATCTTTTAAAATCCGGTGTAGACCTTGCTGCTGTATCCAAAAAATTAGGGCATGCCAACAAATCCTTTACCGCTAACACCTATATTCACGCTCTCGAATCGGCAGAAAAGCAAACTGCCGACGTCATGCAAAATATTTTAGACGGTTTAAAATTACAAGCTAAAAAACAATAGTTTTTGTACACTACAAGAGGACATTTTAGTTAAAATGTATGCGAAATTTGGTCATAAGGGACCGTGTAAGGGACATATTAACATAAACAAAAAATGGTTAAAGGCTTTGCGGCCTTTAACCATCTGTGTTTTCCTGGTGGGGTATACTGGTTTCGAACCAGTGACCTCTTGAATGTGAATAAAGATTTTTAGTTCTGACTAAAAAGAACGAACCTGAAACACATTGATTTT
>NZ_JAHGVE010000033.1 GCF_018835585.1 Pelorhabdus rhamnosifermentans | reverse complement strand
ACCTTTTTGTACAAAAAAAGAACCGGGTACGCTTTTTTCGTACTCGGTTCTTTTGGGGATTCATACTCTATGCATTAACTTAATGACATTGGCTTAAAGGCTTCTTTTTTTGTATCCTATAGAATCTTCATTACTTGACAATTATTTGCAAGACAAATGAATCATATTGGTTTTATAATTTGCATAAGTTGATTTGAGTTCAGCAATAACATCGCTCATTTCTACTTGCAATGCAGAAGCTAATTCATCATTATCTGCTGCAAAGGCATCTTTAATACGCGTAAAGATACTTTTTTGCGCCAAGCTATCTTTAGCAAGCTGAACGCGCAGGGTATTAATCTTCTCCCAATAATACAAGTCCATATCATTGGCAGATTCAGCGGAATGTAAGCACTGACAAGCTTTCACAATTTCTAAATTTTCCGGAATAATACGGTTCTTAAGCTCTGTTCTCCAGCGAACTAAGGCACCAGCAACAAAAGCATCAATAATATCTTGTGTAAGCACATCACCCTGTTTCAATACAGCTACCTTATCAGGATATTTCTTCAAAGCTTCCATGTTTTCCCAAACAGTAGCAGGTGGTTTACTAAACATGCGATTCCGATCTTCTTCCGAATAATCTTCGAATACGTCATGCTCGCTACGATAAGCACGATCCTTCTCAAGATAAAATCCAGGTGTTCCAGTATCTTTTGAAAGCTCGGCAAGAATTTCATCGGTTGTCTTACCACTAACTACACAAGCCTTTACACCGTCGAGAATACTCAGATAGAAAGCAGCTAGGACAACATAAGTATTCGTATAAGGATTGGGGGCGCGTACTTCAAAACGCGTAGCCAAAGGATTATCCGTACGAACAAGCCCCGCTAAAATAGTACGGTTCCGGGAAGGAACTGCCGGGCTGTGACCAAGAGAAGTAACAATGCAGACAGGTGCTTCAAAACCAGGTTTTAAACGATTCAGTGCATCATTCGTCGAAGACACAAAAGGATTAATGACTTCGTAATTTTTCAAAATACCCATAATAGCACCGTAACCGATGGCACTTAAGAAATCTTTTTTCATATCTTCAGGAGCATAGAGATTTACAAATTTTCCCGATTTAAGCACTGCGCCAACGCCTAAATGGGTATGTTCACCACTACCAGCTACACCGATTATTGGTTTTGCCTTAAAGGTAACATCCAAGCCATTCTCACGGAATACTTCTTTTACAATAATCCGAGCTTGCAATTCATTGTCAGCAGCTTGCAAAGCATTAGAAAATTTCCAGTCAATTTCAAGCTGTTCTAAAACGTAAGACAAATGACCTGTTTCATCAATTTTAGCCTTAATACCGCCAACTTCTTTGTGACCCATTTCTGGTTGTAATCCGTACTTAGCAAGCATGTCAATGGCTTGTTCTAAGGCAGTTCTTACTTCGCCACGTGTTCTCTGCCAATATTGTTCCTGCATGACCTGGGAAGCTGATAATTCTTGGACATCGGCTCGGTTAGCAGGCGTTTTCACCCAAAATTCCAGTTCTGTACCTGATGTAAAAACAATATCTGCAATATCTTCTACTGCAATATGGCTGAGGCCAGCAATTTTCGGATATTTTTTAAAGAGAGATAACAATTCTTTCTTAACGTAATCCGTACTCATGGCCAACATAGAACGCGAATCTACGCGTTTTCCATTATGCACAAGGAAGGATGGGATCCTAAGTGTACCAATGGGCTTTCCTGTTTCTTCATCAATATGTTCAAAGTTATAATCAACAAACCAATTTACATCGCGATCAGCAATCATATCGACTTTGGCGTTATTCAGCGTAGCAATTCCTGTCAATACAACGGAAGATCCGTCTGTTTGAACAGCTGTGCCAGCAAAAAAGTCAGCTACATCTTTTAAAAAGATTGAAATAGGAATCTTTTCATCTGTGTCATTTCCTGCCAGATCAATACCAACAAGGGATGCAAACTGAATTTCAGGATGATTTTTCAATAAAGCAACTAAATCTTCATTACTGTACTTACTTGCTTGAACTACATAGAGTAAATCTTTAAGCATATTCTTCACCTCTTATAATTATTTATCAAATATTTTAAACTGATGAAGTCGAGGGCCAAAAAGACACAAAACTCCCTTGTTTCTTACACAAGGGAGTCACCATTGACCCAAAATATTTTGTTACTGCAATTATACCATAATCTCCAATTTTGTCTAGCCATATTCCATACTTTTTTGTGGGTTTAGTTCCCTTCATGCGTACTATGTAATTGTTTTAACTGAAATTCGAGGCATTCAGAACCGGAAGCCTTGCGAACCTCTAAACAAGGCTTTACAGGACTTTTAAAACCAAAAGCCCGACACCCATAAGGGAAGTTCTTATCAAAC
Source organism: Pelorhabdus rhamnosifermentans (assembly GCF_018835585.1). Lineage (NCBI taxonomy): Bacteria > Bacillati > Bacillota > Negativicutes > Selenomonadales > Sporomusaceae > Pelorhabdus > Pelorhabdus rhamnosifermentans. Next base: position 34,640 of record NZ_JAHGVE010000033.1, on the reverse strand, counting down.
GTAATGTAATAGTATTGGCACTGCCGACAGTCTATCTGATTCTTCTCCATAAGTCCTCTTCATATTTTACTCTTAAGATAATTATTATATTAATTTTTTTCTTCTAAATACCTGCTTAATATAAAAAAGACGGCCAATAAATGGCCGCACCAGAAGAGAATTACAAAGTTTCTGTATCAAACAGAGGGGTTGATAAATATCTTTCCCCTGTATCAGGTAACAATACAACAATATTTTTTCCGCGTGTTTCTTCTTTTTTCGCCAATTCCGTAGCAGCAAAAAGCGCGGCAGCACTCGAAATTCCTACAAGAACACCTTCAATTTTGGCTAGCTCACGAGCCGTAGCAAAAGCTTCTTCCGTCTTAATGGGAATAATTTGATCCAAAATCTTCGTATTCAAAACACTGGGAACAAAGCCTGCACCAATACCTTGAATTTTATGCGGTCCTGGTTTGCCGCCAGCAAGTACTTGACTGTCAAAAGGTTCAACAGCAATGATTTTAGCTTCAGGATTACGTTCTTTAATGGCTTCACCAACGCCCGTAATGGTACCGCCTGTACCGACACCAGCAATGAAATAATCTACTTTACCATCGGTGTCATCTAAGATTTCTTTGCCTGTTGTTTTGCGATGTGCCGCTGGATTCGATGGATTTTCAAACTGCTGAGGAATAAAAGATCCTGGAGTGGAAGCTCCCAATTCTTCCGCCTCTTGAATAGCCCCCTTCATGCCTGCCGACCCAGGCGTCAAAACCAATTTTGCTCCAAGAGCTTTCAACAGATTTCTTCTTTCAATACTCATCGTATCAGGCATGGTCAAAATAATTTTATACCCCTTCGCTGCTGCTACATAAGCCAACCCGATTCCAGTATTTCCACTTGTAGGTTCAATAATCGTTGCGCCCGGTTTTAGCTTATCACTTTTTTCTGCATCTTCAATCATAGCTAAAGCAATCCGATCTTTCACACTGCCAAGTGGATTAAAATATTCTAATTTCGCCAAGATCGTTCCTGCCAGCCCTTTTTTCTGACCGTATTTTTTTAATTCTAATAGTGGCGTGTTACCAATGAGCTCCGTAATATTTTGAGCAATTCTTGTCATAATAAACAGCCTCCTCGATTTTCTTTTAAAAAACATTAAAGCTAAGAAACCTCCCGCATTGCTGCAGAATATTTCTTAGCCTTCAGTTTTCTGATTAGCTAATTCGCTATATTATTTTCTATAGGTATAGAATAGCATAAACTTCGTCAATAGTCAAATTAAATTCCATCGCCATATAAACCTTCCAAAGTATTGAACCGCTGCTTTTCCGTACGTTCAATTTGGATGATTCGCCGATTCTTAATAATAATCATGACTTGACCATAACTCATTTCCTCCATGGCCTCTAAAATTTTATTTCTAAGTAACTCACTAGAGTTACCTGAAACAGGGGCTGCCTGTTTATCACCCACACGAATCTTATCTAATTTTTCAATTTGAATAATTTTTCTATCCTGAACAATCAATGTGACTGAACCGAACCCTATATCGCTCACAGCTTGCTCTATCAGATGAAATACGTCACTCGGTAAAATCAAATGAATCTTACTTTTTTCCTTACTCACCACAGACACCCCGCCTTTCCTATTATGATTCAATTGTTGTCCGTTCTTCTTCCTTATCCATCACGACGTCCCCTGTAAGCTGCTTTGCTTCTTCACCCGGAAGCTCTTCAACAGCCCGTAATTTCCGTTCAATTGTACGCGATTTTTTTGCTGCCATATCAATAGAATGTGAAGCTTCATCTAATTTCTTGCGTGTCTTATCTAATAAACCGCCAAATTTACCAAATTCACTTTTAACACTGCTAAGCAGCGCCCAGACTTCAGAACTCCGTTTTTCAATAGCCAGCGTTCTAAACCCAAGCTGCAAACTATTGAGCAGTGCAGCTAAGGTTGTCGGACCTGTCACAATAATTTTATGTTCGCGCATCAGCCACTCACTCAGTCCCGGCCTGCGCAGAACCTCGGCATACAAACCTTCGATAGGCAAAAATAGCAGGGCAAAATCCGTTGTATAAGGTACGGCAATATATTTTGTAGCAATCTCCCTTGCCTCAGCCTTAATCCGCGTTTCTAGTGCCCTAGAAGCTTCCTCCGCTTGAAGCCCGTCTACCTGATCCTGCGCATCAAGCAATCGCTGATAATCTTCTTGGGGGAATTTCGCATCAATGGGTAAGTACAGACAATCTTCTTTATCTTTTCCTGGCAACTTGATAGCAAACTCAACACGTTCTGAACTGCCTGGCCGCGTAGCCACATTTTTATCATATTGCTCAGGCGTCAATATCTGTTCCAATAAATTTTCCAATTGAAACTCGCCCCAAATACCACGCGTTTTTACATTCGTCAGTACTCGCTTTAAATCACCCACACCGGAAGCCAGCGTTTGCATCTCACCTAATCCTTTATGAACAAGTTCTAATCGCTCACTGACTAACTGAAAGCTCTCACCCAGACGCTTTTCTAAAGTGGCGTGAAGCTTCTCATCAACAGTTTGACGCATTTCTTCCAGTTTACCGCCATTTTCATCACGCAACATCTTTAACTGGCCTTCAATTGTCTCTCTCAAGCTTGTCAGACGCTGCTCATTACTTTGTAAGATGCGATGCAGTTGCTGTGAAAAAGCATCCAGTTGAATACTTTGCTGATTTGCATTTTCCGTTAAGCGGCTCATCAACGATTCCTGCAATTGATTGAGGCTTCCTGCCACTTCCTGCCGCAAGTCACGCGACCGCAGGGCATTTTCCTCACGATCATAGGTTCCTTCTTCTTTTAAAAGTTTTTCCAGACGATCTAATCCCTTCTCAAGCACCGTAAGCTGAATGAGAAGCTCATGAGGATTTTGACTTTTAAACCGAAAAAATAACACCATGACAAATAAAAGAACTATACAATTTAAGCCAATCAAGATCCCCGTTTCAACCATGATAACCTCCCGACTTTCTTGCTATAACATTCTGCGTGAACAAAAGCTTTCCCTGCCTCGGTGTAGCGCCCGAATATGTACAAAAAAGAGCGCCGCAGCGCTCAACTAACTTCAATCACTTTCGTTTCTGTGCAGGTAATCTTCTTCTCTCTCCCATCCATTTGAGTATGAAGCACGACAGGGCCACCCCATAATTCCACGATATATTTTAGTGTTTGGTGCGCATAATTCATTTCTAACTCACGACCATCAAAATCATGTTTCAAAACAAGTATTCCTTTTTCAACTGTTTGAGGCTCAATAACAGGTATCCCACTCATCCCCACTGAATTCACCAAATGATCCCGTACCTTTTGCCATCCTTCGTCATCAGAAATTTCACTAATTACCAACTCTTTCTCTTCCACTTCATAGGAAAACAGATGCAGTTCCTCGCAAAGCTCCCGCGTCAAATAACGCCGCAAAAAAGATTGATCCCGTTCTTCGGCCCGAATGGCCTTGAGCTTCTCCCTTCCCAGCATTTTATCCAGCGATTCAAACATTTTAAAGCCCACAAAATACGGATTAATGCTTCCTTGATAAGGACGAATCACGAGATGATGACGTTGTAAAAATTCCAAGTAAAGATTCTGTGGTAAATCAAGCTTTTTCAATATTTCATAGTGCCAATAACTGGCCCAACCCTCATTCATAATTTTTGTTTCAATTTGAGGAATAAAATAAAGTGTCTCTTCGCGTACAATGTGAATGAGGTCCTGCTCCCACTCAGTCAACCGCCCTTGCTCAGCCAGAAACCCTAATAAGTCATTTTTTAGCCGATCAGGTACAATCTGTTCTTTCTCTTGCGACTGTTCCAGTAAGTTCAGCGGCTTAGGCAGCTTAGTCCTGGGAATCTGGTATTTGAGAGCATGAGCTGCGTCTAAAATGCGATCGACTTTTTCCGAACCAATATGGGGATTCTGGATATAATCGCGTACCCGATTCGCATGAGCCTTAAACATTTCAATCGTCAATTCCGCCCGCGTATTTTGTTTGAACAGCCGATTGTTTTTAAAAAAGTCATTATGCCCATAAACATGAGCCATCGTCAAAATCTGTAATAACAAGGTATTGTCTTTCATTAAATAGGCAATACAAGGATCAGAATTAATCACCATTTCATAAGGAAGTCCCGTAAGATTATACTGATAGAAGGTCTTCTGCCGCTCGTAAGCTTTACCAAAACTCCAGTGAGGATAATGTGATGGCATACCAACATAAGCTTCATAACACAACATATCTTCGTAACTGCAAATTTCAAAATGCTGCTCATAACAATTAAGACCGATAGTATAAACTAACTGTTCAATTTTTTCATTCCAGGAGACAAGATCTTTTAGTGTATAATCAGTCATGATCATTCCCTCCTGTCTGATCCTTTTCCAGTATCTTTTTAAAAGCGGGCCAAATATCTTCTTTTCGGACCATCGAAGCCATCACAAAATTGTCAGCCTTGACACTCTTCTCAAACTCACCCCGAATCGAACTTCCCCACTGCGGCGTGCCCACATGTCCGTAGCCAAAGAGATTGCAAATCCGACAAAGTTCCTGAGCCAAATCAACTGCCTTCGCATTGTCTTCCGACCAATTATCCCCATCAGAGCAATGAAAAGCATAAATATTCCAGATCGTTGGATTGTATCGTTGTTCAATAATTTCCAATGCTTTAGCATACCCGCTGCTAATAAAAGTACCGCCCGATTCCCCTTTATGAAAAAACTCCTGTTCAGTCACTTCTTTCGCTTCCGTCGTATGTGCAATGAACACCACTTCGACTTGTTCATATTTATAGCACACAAACTGATAAAGCAGAAAATAAAAACTTCTTGCCAAATATTTTCTCGTCTGATCCATGGAACCAGAAGTATCCATAATGCAAATCACTACAGCATTGGAATGAAAATCAACATCTTCTTTGACTCGAAAATACTTGAGATCATCTTCGCGAAATGGAATGCGTTCAGGGGAAAGCTCCAATTCCTGGTTCTGACAAGATTCCTCATCTCGCGCAGCCGTCTGTTGCCGTTTTAATTTCTCAATGACCGTACGTTTTTTAGCCAAGCGGGGTGGAATGCCTTTCTTCTGAAATCCCGAACGTTTATGCTTGTGCTTTGTTTCAATTTGTGAAAATTTTTTTCGATCCATATCAGGCAGATTTAAATCTTCAAATAAATATTCTACAAGTTCATCCAAGGTAATTTCCGTTTCAAAAATATCTTCACCTGCTTCACTGCCTGCTTGCCCCGAACCGCCCTTGCTCGGATCGGCTTCGTCTGTCTGACCAACAACCTGCCCGCGCTCTTCGCCACCGTTTCCAGCGCCTGTACCGGGAGTATTTTTACCATAAATAAATTGGTACTCTTTGATTCCCTTGACTGGAATCTTAATTTTTTTATTGCCACTCTGACCGATAATGCTTTCTTCCGCTACAATACTGCCGATGTTTTTTTTAATCGCATCTTCTACTAACTGCCGATGCCTTTTCCGATCCCATTGCGAACGATCCGAACTAGCCTTGCCACCGCCTTTAAAAATCGCCATGTCATTTCCCTCCTACCGATCAGACGGCTATTTTAAAAGTCTAGTCTTTCCAAAGATTATTTGCCGCGTATTTCAAAATGACATTGCAACAATGATCACAATAACCGCTCCGCTTCATTTCTTCCACCATCGCATCATATTTACCATCTTGCTCACGGTCTCTCACCTTGGCTTTCGTCACAACCCGTGATAATTCTTTCACCGAAGCAGTAAGTTTCTTTTCAATCGCTTCTTTTAAAGGTTCATAGCTCTTGTACTCAATCTTGCCGCCACTGCGCAGCAAAGAAAACATATACGAAGTCACATCTTGCCTAAACCCCGTAGCAGCTGAACCAGTAATGCCAATCTGCTCTTCAATGGATTGCAAGAACTTAATATCTGGTTCCAGTTCCTCGCCTGTATGAGCATCTTTTAATTTTGACGAATTAGCAAAAGCCTCAGCGTGATCCAAATAATTATTAAACAAACTTTCAGCTTGCTCCTGATAGCCATGAATAAAGGCTCTTGTTACTTCTTTTTCCAATAGCTTATGGTACTCTTTTTTAATAGTATCTTGCAAAAAGCCCAAATAACGTTTCTTATCATCTTCGCCAATCGCCATTTCCTTCACGGCTTTAACTAGCGTATCCATAATCGCAATCGGATTAATGCAAGCCGATTCCGCCTCGGAAAGAGCGGTGTCAATAGCCTTCATGATAAAACGGGTGGAGATACCTGTCATGCCTTCTCGTTGTGCTTCATCATGCAATTCAAAAATATCGACTTTTTTTGTCGACCCCTTTTCCACGATTTCTTCGCCATTATAGATTTTCAATTTCGTCAAAGGATCAACTTTCGCCGACGGAGCCAGACGGGTTAAAATAGCAAACATCGAAGCTACCTCAATCGTATGAGGAGCAATATGAGCGGCAAAAGAACTATTGTTCAGCATTTTATGATAAATCTTCACTTCTTCATCTAACTCCAGACAATAAGGAACTTCTACTTTCACAATACGGTCGAGAATGGCTTCATTCGTATGATCCGACTTAAATTTATTCCATTCCGCTTCATTGGAATGAGCCAAAATAATGCCGTCAAAATAGATCATGGATCCCTTGCCTGGTGAAGGAATGGATTTTTCTTGCGTCGCCGTGATCATAGTATGCAAATATTCCACGTCATTTTTAAAAACTTCAATAAACTCTACAATTCCTCTATTCCCTACATTAAATGCGCCATTTAACGATAGCACCCGGGGATCATCTTCTGAATACAAATCCATTTTAGAGATATCGACAGATCCGGAAAGTACAGACGTATCCTGATTATTTGGATCAACGGGCGGTACCACTCCTACTCCCTTACGGGAACGAATAGAAAACTCTGATACCGTCACTGGATAACGTTCATATTCCCCGTGATAGTCATTTTTCAAACGATAACGGCAAATGGGGCACAAATCGCCTTCAATTTTTATTCCCAACAATTCCTCAAATTGTGGTCGAAGATGTTTAGGAATTAAATGCAGCGGTTCTTCCCGCATAGGACAATCTTGAATGGTATATATAGGCGGACTTATTTCTAACGCTTTCTTCAAGGCTTCCATCAAGGAAGACTTACCAGCACCCACGGGGCCCACCAAATAAAGAACTTGGCGAGATTCTTCCCCTTTCATTGCTGATGAATGAAAATACCGCATAATTTTCATAATGCTTTTATCAATACCAAAAAATTGGTCCCCAAAAAATCGATATTTACGTAAAGTATCATTACCATAAACTCTTTTCAAACGAGGATCTTCTTCCGTTTTGACGATATCGACTCCGGCAGACATCAGAAGTTCATACATACGTTGATGAGACAGCATGACGACTTTTGGATTTTCTTTCACAATGGCCAAGTAATCAAGCAGCGTTCCGGAAAATTGCTGATGCTTTCTTTCCTCCCTGTCTTGTTTGATCAGGTTTACAAAATCTAAATTTGCCATACTTTCTCCTCCTTTAGTATACTATTAAAGTCCCGTTTTTTCCTTAAATCCAGTAATAATAATGATTCTTTCTCTCCAAAAGTCGGAAAATTAAACAATTTTGTACATGCTTTGTATACACATGTCCTTTATATAAAGATATTTGTTTTCATAACTATATCAAATCCGAAGATATAAGTCTATACTTTTTTAAAAAAAAAGGCATAAAAATCATTTATAATTCTATACGAATATCAAATTAGCTACTATATTTCAGGATGGACTTATATAATTTTAGGAACTGATAAATCAGGGTCTAGTAACCAGTATATGTATGTGCGAGACGATCAACGACAAAACAATAGAAAAAGCTTGCTCAAAACAAAGTTTTAAGCAAGCTTTTTCTATTAGCTAATTTCCTCATTATCTTCCCATGCTTTTTCGATAAGCAATAATATCATTAACCGTCACTACAACCATATGATGTTTCTCAGCAAAGGTAATAATTTCCGGCAATCGTGCCATCGTACCATCACAATTAGTCAATTCACACAATACACCATAAGGTTTGAGTCCGGCAAGTCGCATTAAATCTACATTGGCCTCCGTATGTCCCTGGCGTTCCAACACACCGCCTTGCTTAGCCCTTAATGGAAAAACATGACCAGGATGCCGAAGCGCTTCCGGTCGGGCAGGATCAGCAATAGCTGCTTTTACTGTCGCAACCCTGTCAGCAGCAGAAACACCGGTAGTGACTCCGCTCGCCGCTTCAATGGATATAGTAAAAGGCGTTTGAAAACTACTTGTATTGACATCTACCATCATCGGCAAATCTAAAGCCAGCGCTCGTTCAGGCGGCAAACATAAACAAACAATACCGCTTCCCTCACGAATAAGCATAGCCATTTGCTCATTTGTCAAAGACTCTGCTGCAAAGAACATATCGCCTTCGTTTTCCCGGTTTTCATCATCCGTTACTAAAATTCCCTGACCGTTCCGTAAAGCTTGGAGAGCGTTTTCCACCCTAAGAGCAGAATGACCAAATCGAGTTAATAAAGTTTGATTCATAGTAAAATTCCTCCTAAAAATTAGTTGGACTTACCAGAATCAGGGCAAAGAAATAGACAGTTCGCTATTCAATTCAGAAATCAAAACCAATTGGCAGACTGCCTTATCCTCTTCAGTCCGGACTATACCGTCGGCACTGGCCTTTCACCAGTTCTGCTAACTCTCCAAAATGAAGAGCGCTCGCGGGCTCCCCAGTAACACTGGGATACCGCCGATGGGGACTTTCACCCCGCCCTGAGAATAAGTCACTAACGTAAGTGTATACGTTGGTATTCAAGTTGTCAACAATACCTGAAATCACAACCCCCATCTCCTGTCATTAACTAGCGATGGGGGTTATGATTTAGATTACGCCACTACGACAGGGAATGCGGCAATATAATCCAAACTAATTGCCACTTCTGTTGTGAGATTAGCAATAGTCAGTGGAAAATTCGGTGGAGGTGTAGCTCCCGTAACATTCACTACTCCTTTTGATTTTTTAACTCTATAGTATTATATTCTTATGTTAAGTTAACATGATAAAAAAGTAAGATTTAAACAAAAAAATTCCCTACCCCGGCTTAAACCGAGATCGGGAATTTATACTTGTAATTTAATCCTTATTATCTATATCAGAATGTCGACAAAGTTCTTGATAATTATAAGGATTAATAAAAGCCCACCCTATTAAAGATCCAAATAAGATTGCTAATACTAACGCCCCTATCATTTCATACGCCACCTTCTACTGATTTGTCCATAATTATAAAAAAGCAAAAAACTCATGCCACTTTCGTGACACAAGTTCAACATTGAACTTCATATATAATTATTTTAATAAAGTATACACCCATTTTATAAGAAAAACAACTTTTCTCCTTAAAATTTATGTTGAAGCCTACAATAACAGAATTATTATTCCCAATTTTTACAAACGTCGCTCCATTTTAGGCCCTGCGCATATTGATATAACTCATCACAACTTAATTCTATGGCAGAATTGCTGCTGCCACAGGCAGGAAAGACCGTTTCGAACCTTTTTAATGAAACATCTACATAAACGCTGACTGCTTCATTTTTAATACCAAAAGGGCAAACTCCCCCTACGGCATGACCTGTTAGATCAAGAACCTCCTCGGGTGATAACATTTTCGCCTTAATTCCAAACTCTGACTTAAACTTGCGGTTGTCCACTTTTGCATCACCCGCAGTCACAACTAAGATACAGCCTTTCTCGCTTTTAAAAGAAAGTGTCTTTGCAATCCGTGCCGGAATAACATTCAGCGCATGCGCTGCAAGCTCAACAGTTGCACTCGATTCATCAAATTCTAAAATATCCTTTTCCCTGCCATATTGTTTAAAATAATCTTTGACCGCTTCTATTGCCATTTTTCTATTCCCCTTGCATGTTTTATTACATCAATAATATCCAAATTGATGTCACTGTAATCAAAACTGTTATTATCTTTATTTCTCATAAAAGATAAAATTCCTGCCAACTCGTAAAAATCCACTTGCATTTTATGTCATTAAAGCATATATAATTATCTTATATCAGGTAAATTTTTCGAAAGAGGAGGGATTGTCCTGCCATGAAATTATTTAATGGTTAGGGTTATCATTAGCTTTTAGACTTAAACTATTCAGATAAAAAAATATTAAGGCATTCTACAAATGCCTCAGTAAGCGAAAATGAAAGGAAACTATGATGAATTTATTTGAGAAAGTAAACCAGCTAGGAGATTTTCACGGAATAGATTTTATTGGCGTAGCCGGAATTGAAAGTTACAAGAAAGAGATCAGTAGCATTGGCGGATACATAGCGAACGACTACCCACGAGCATTATCAATCGGAATTGCATTGCCTGTCAGTATCATTCGTTTATTAGAAAACAGCGACATCTATGAAAATATACTTGAATATAAAACACATGCCTATGATGTGATTAATGATCGGCTCGATCAATTTTCTTCTATAATAAGTTCTGTTATTCAAAAAAATGGTCATCATGTAATGCCGCTCCCTGCAGCAGAACGTATCGACAATACTAGAGTCTGTGCTTCTGTTTCGCATAAGTTAATTGCGCGTTTAGCGGGTTTTGGCTGGATCGGAAAAAACTGCCTTTTGATTAATCCGGCTTACGGTCCGGCTGTACGATGGACAACCGTACTCACTGATGCTCCTTTTAAAGAAAACAAGACCCTCATGGATAACCGTTGCGGCTCATGTACCCAGTGCACCAATTCCTGCCCAGCAAAAGCCATTCGAGGAAGATTATTCTCCGAAGAAGAGTCTCGTGATCAAAGGCTAGACGTAAATAAATGTGAAAAATATTTTGAAAAGCTTAAAATATCAAATAAGCTCCAGGTATGTGGCATGTGCATTTCTGCTTGCCCGCACCTAAAAAAGCAGGAAATTGATTAATCTCAAGCAAAAAATTGTCAACAAAAAAAATAAAAGCCGTCTCACCATGACGGCCCACTATGTAATTCGCTTATAGTATTCATTTATTAACATATCAAGTTTTTGACTGATCAATAGCACATCGGGATGGTCAATTCCCTTCCTCAATCCTAAACTCTGCATCACATGACGCAATAATTCTATCTTTATTAACAATTTATTCATAGAACCGCCTTTGTATTTTCCTAGAATCATATTGTTTTTTTACAAATTTCGATAAAACCAAATAATTTCCTGCTCAGCTTTAATAAACAGGACTTTCTATCCAATCTATACTACCCTTCTTTTTTTTGAATTCACTTCCCGCATAGAATATGCCCTTTTCAAACATAAAAACGGATTATCTAAAAACCGTACCAACGCTACGAGTATAATCTACCATACAAATATCAAAAAAAAATCTCCCCCTCAGCGATTAAGCCAAGCTAGAAGATTTCCCTAAAAACTCATCTTATTTCAACAACCGGCATAGCGTTAGATAAGTATTGGGCTTGATAAAAGTCCATCCTATGAAGGTCCCGAACAAAATTGCTACTATAAATGTGAGTATCATTTTTATAAATCACCTCCGCTTTATTGAATACGCTTACTGTAATATAATACCATAAAGGTAAATAATGTCAATTGCACATTTATCTGAGCATTGATGACCTTCAAACTAATAAAGTCCCTACCCCAGCCGCGGCGGCCAGACAGGGACTTTATCTTCACAGCATAGTTATTTCTGTGAGCCTAACATTTTGCTAAGTACAGGCTTGATATTCCATTCTATTTGCGCATTCGTCAGTCGCTCCTAAAAAATGGATGCAAAATACTAATTAACAACTAGAAAAGTCATTATCCCCGCAACAAAAAAACAGGAGCAAAATAATAATGATGATAATGATCCCACTGCCTCCAAAACCACGGCCTCCAAAACCCATAACAACACCTCCCTATTTTAAACAAAGATTTGGATATCGGAACATTATAGTCTATGCTGTATAATGTTATGGGTGCTGCTCTATAAAACAATAATCCCCCACCCCAGCCACTGCAGTCAGAGTAGAAGTTTCAAAACTGTATCATCGATGCGTAACATCCAGCTACGCTATACCGAATGCCAATGTTGCCATAGAATTCGTTAAATCCCGACGACTTCCACGGCTATCACTTTGCTCCATCGCACTTTCCTATTGAAACATTGGATTTATGTAAGAACTAAAATTACTTCTGTTACATAATATATACTAAAAAATTAGAGAGGAAGAGTATAAATGCCATACTATCGTCAGGCAGTTGTGATCCCCTCAACAATTATAACACCTGTAGCTCCTCCTGCGGCTCCTGCCGTAGCTTCTGCTGTGGCTGCTCCAACTGTATTGGCTCCTACTGTAGTGTACTACCCATATCCATACTCCCCTTATCATCACCATCACCATTGCTGGGGATTAGGATGCCCTTTCTTCAACCATCTTTGGTGGTAAAAAAATCGACTATATTTTTAGGATGCATCTTTCTCTTTAATTTAGATGCATTCTTTATTTTTTGATGCATCTTTCCTCGGCTTTGACGCATCCCTTAGACTCACGAAAAAAAGAACCTCGAAGGCTCTCAATGACTTACTTTAAATCGTTATATTCTTCCAGCTTATTTCTAAATGCTTGACTCGCCCGAATCGCTTCACTAACAACTTCACTAATTTTCCTTTTAGATACTCAACTTCTTCCAATAAAGAAAATCGCTCTGTTATCCATAATGTTACCTTCATTATAAGTAAAAAGCGATGTCTTTCTTTTCTATTTTTCCAGCAATATTTTCCACGAAGTTATCGCTATCTTCACAAAGATATTTCCTATTTACCACTTTTGTACAATTTCCGGCAAAAGAAAATAAATTCCTACCTATTGCACCTATTCAATTGATATTTAACAATAAGGATATCTAATTGCTGACTCAGTTCCAATACATCGGAATGTCTAAGTCCCTTCTCCATACCCATTCTCGCCAGATTTTCACGTAAAACTCTAATTTTATTTGATAAATCCTTCATTAATCTCACCTTTCAACAAATTATCTCACAAGCCCCATAATACCACATTTTGGGATATTTGTCTCAAACAAATTATTACATATTATTACATTTATATATAAAGAAAGCTGACCATCCAGCATTCTCATAAACGACACTTTGTCTCACAATAAGCAGATAAACTACTTTCTTAATTCCCGCATAATGAATTAGATTAAATCAAACACTAACTTAGGGGGTGATTATATGCCAGCGTACAGAGTTTTTCTTGATGGTATTGATACTGGTGATACAGTCATTGCAGAAACTTTTACCGATGCTTATTTTGACGTCGCAAGTACCCGGCCCCTTCCTTATCAAAACGAAGTCCGTTTAATGGAAGTCGAATCCCCCGGGGACCGTCTTTAGACGGCCCTTTTTCATACCAGTAGCATATACGCATAACATTTTCATCCAATAAATGGTCAAAGTTATCCTTCGCAATTTATCGGAAATCCTATAAGTAATAATTTACTTCTCCCCAACCAAGAGCAGTCAATCTTGGCTTTTTTTATATTGAATTTTACTCATAATTTTGTAAAAACTAACATCAGGAGGTGATGATGTTATGCGTGAGAAGCATCGTGATAGTACAAGTGAGTGGGATAAGGAAAAACGAGCATTAAAGAATATGACTACTCCCAGACCTTCTAGAGAAAAAAGGCAATCCGACCACTCGGAAAAGCTAACACCGTAACAATTTTCTCTCCTAAGCTAGGACTCAATGAGTCCTGGCTTTTTCTATGCACGTTCACGCCCGTTCCACCCTCCCCATTTATTATTTTACAGTTCATTAGTGTTAGCGGTATTACTGGAAATTACACAAATAAAAAGTGGCCCGATGTCGGACCATCAATTACGTTTATTAATGTAATTACCGATATAATATATAATAGCTTGACATAGCAATGCTAAGCAGTTCCTTTTCCTCCAAATTATTTAAAGCTATATCTGGATCTGGATTTTCTAAAGAGTCTAAGCAGGCATTCGTTTTGCTTTCCTCTTTTTCCATGCTCATACCACCCCTTCCGTTTTAAACCATTTATATTATGCTTCTTAATATTTATGTTTATCCAAGTTATTAATATAACGAGAAATTCATGAAGAAACTCCTCCCGAATTAAGTCGATTGGAGGCCACATCCTGTAAAATGAGTAGCTGGCGCAGAATTTAGGAAGTTAAAAATTCCGATTAACAAAGTTCCAATACGTCGCATGAATGGCAGCATAAAATGCTCCGATAACATTTGAAAGCAAATCCAAATCTGTGTCTAACAAACCAATCTGATTGGGAATTGGTAAATGTGATAAAGTATCGGAAAGAAATTCCATAATTTCATTGACTACACCAATACTAATTCCTAAACAAAGAACAAAAATAAATTTAAAGAGACGACTAAGCGTATTTTCCAAAAATTGAACAACTAATATATAAGTAAATAACGACAATGAATAAATTCCAAAAATGTGAAGGATTCTATCAAAGCCCGGAGATCGCAAATACATGTCCAAATAAAAGCCAAAAAAACTATCACTAAGAATTGTAATCCCTACTGCCACTCTAACAAAATTATTCATATACAGCTTATATCTTGCTTCTAAGAACATATATATCAACCAAATACCTGCTGTTATCAACACATTGTGGACATAATCAAAGTGTCCTTTCAGAGCTAATCCTATTAGTACCATAACTTGACAAAGTATGATCAGAATGTTAATCCTGAATTTTGCTAAATTCATATTCGCATACTCCTATTACTTTTTTACGACATACCTTTTTCTTGATTATTATTACTATAAAAGTAATTTTTAAACAGCGAATAAAAAGCTCCCAAACATTACCGAAGAATACGGCTTCGTGTGCTAGCTGCTCAATACAGCAGGACATTTATATAACAATCAGCATAGATTAGAGTAGTAATTTTCAGGAGGGATTGATTCATGAATAGATTTCCTTGTTGCAACAGGGGCTTTCTCTTATTGGCATGGTTTATTTTATTTGCACTACTGGATGATAATTTCAATTGTTTGGCACAAATATTTTATCCGCCAGCTCCTCTTCCATTTGTAATTTTAGATTCGACTACTGTTCCAACAACAGCTAGAACTACTTCAAAAAAAACACCACCGTCCAATCCCCCTGTTTCTCCCCGTCGGATATGGCACCGTTACTAATTAAAGAATTTGTTTTCATATTAATACATAATCCCCCACAGAAGCTCCCAAAAAGCATCCCTACCCCGGCCTAAACCGAGTTAGGGTTAATTTCTAAGAGATATAACACATTGCAAACAGCTCTTCTTATTCACTCCAATATTACGTTAACTTTCATTTTATCAAATCATACTATGTAATAAATAACCTTGGAGGGCTGATTATGCTAATAATATTAGCTATTATCATTATGCTAAGCATAGGAATTATAGCGTTTATAGTACCTAACCTATGGATCATAGTCTTGGCTCTATTAGTACTGATTTTTTTCTAAACATTAATAGCGCGTGATTTTCTTATTCTCGACAAAACCACATTTTAAATAACTCTGGCTTTTCCATGCATAAAATTGTTATTCTGGAGTATCTTATAACTAGGGCAAGATGCTCCCATGAGCTCCCCTAAAGCCAGGGTTTTTTGACAATTTGTGACTCTGGCTTTTCCATGTATAAAAGCTGATTAACCGGACATCATAATAGTGCATATAATATTTTATTACTTTTTTCCCAACCATAACTAACAAGCAGGTCCTGTTTTTTTCTATTTCATCAATATTTGTTTAACATTATGTTAACTTTATGAATATATTATATTGAGAGCGGGCAACTCTCACACGTCTTTAGCCAGAATTGCGCCTCCTATGGTCCTGGCTTTTTCTATTTCCGCACCTATATAATAGTTGCTACGTTTGAGAAATACCCCACAAAACAGATAAGCCATCGTGTAAAATGATCGTGAGATAGCAACCTTATGGAAATCTGTGGCCACAATGCAACCTACTATCTCCCGCCGGGAGTACCCGGAAATAGGCCGGATTTTGGTAGCATCCGGCCTTTGTCTTTTTTTAGCTATTCGTATCTTTAATCTACAATAAGCCAATAATACCACCATAAAGCATGAGGAGGTATATTATGAGTAATCAAGTGCTATTATGGGGCATGTTAATTTTACCCTGGCTAACGCTTTTTATTATGCCTGTAAAAGATGTAAAGCGTTATATTTCTGTCGGTTTATTGTCTGGATTTATGAGTATACTCGTTAGCGAGGCCGGAGTTGCCAATGGTTGGTGGTATTTTCGAGAAACCACCTATCCACTTGCAATGATGTCATCTTACACATATGGACTCTTTCCAATAACTCCTATGTGGATATTTAAATTTACTTACGGTCATGTCTGGCTTTATGCTACTGTAGAGGTAATTTTTAATGCTGTATTTGCATTCTTGGTTTTACCTTGGTTTGGAATTAGGGGATTCCTTGATTTTAATGCCGGCTTAATAGCCTTTATTCTCGCATCTGCACTAGCCATCATAAATTACCGTTTTCAAATGTGGCAAGAAGGAATCTTTATTCAATCTGAAAGAACTGATTTTTCATTAAATTTGCGTCCCGCAACCGCCAAACCACTACCTGATAATCTAGACGATGATTCTTCTAAAAACGGAAATTGACACAAAACAAATATTCCTATATTAGTCGTAACGGTATACACATTATCGACAAATTAAAAAGTAAAAATTCCTACCATAACCAAAGAAGTATGAATATATTTGCAGTTTTAGCCTAGGTTATAAAGGAATGTACGATTTGATTTTTCCAAATTCAGACGGAACCCCACAAGAACCGTCTAATTTATCCAATGACTTCAAAAAAATTCGAAAGTTAGGATTAGACGACAGCCTTCACTTTCATGTTATTCGCCATACTAATGCAGGTTCGCCTAGGCCATGCAACGAGCGCTTACACGATGATAAATACACTCTTAACACAAAAAAATTCAAGAAGGCATTGCTGAAAAATTAGTTGAAAGACGGCATCCAAATTCTTCAAGTAGTCAAAAAGTAGTCACATCTCGAGGGACTAATAAAAAATCAAGGCCCCGCACTAACTGCGAGACCTTGATTTTACTAGCTTTTTTTGGTGCCGAGGACACGAACACTAATCTAAGCAGACTAGAACATATAATAATTTCAAAGCCTCCAGCAAAATAGTTGGAGGCCTTTTATTTCAGATAACATATTTTTTTAGAAACCATTTATTTCTGCAATTTTATATTTTTTAACATTGTCATTTAACACTACCGCTTTGAATTTCCATTGTCCATGAGGCTCTAAATTATTTACGTTTGCTAAAGTGCTACCAACTTGGTTCCCGTCATCATCAACTAATAGATACTTGCGCATAACCGTATTTCTTATCTGTATTGTTTCTTGCTGTACCAACTATATATCCATTTTCCGAATGATGTTCAATAACTTCAAGTTTCGGCTTGTTTCTTTCAGCTTCTTCTTTTGCTCGCTGATCCGCTTTAGCCTTCTTATCAGCCTCTTCTTTTGCTTGCTTATCAGCTTTAATTTTTGCATCTTCTTGTGCCTGAGTTTGCTTTGTAAGTGCTTTAGCGGCTACCTACTCTGCTGTTGGCTTTGGTGCTGTAATACCTACCAGCATCATCAACACAAAGGTTGTAATACCATAAGTTAATAGTACTCTTTTGCGATTTCGAACTGTTCCCCATCGAATCACAGCCGTCGGTTTAAATATACCAACAATTAAAATTAATAAAGACAATAAAAATAAAAAACCAAAAAAGTCCTGAATAACAAACACCCCCTTAAAATTTAGTTAACTAAAACATTTATTTATAATATTCATGCAAAATTATCGATTTCCTGCCAAATTAATACAAATATTGCAGAAAATAATAAAGCCTCACTCAAACAGCGAGGCTTATTTTACACCGCCAAGAGGCAGGACTCAATTGCTACCAATAATACTTTTTAATTGGTCCTTAACTTTATTTGCCTTATCAAATACGTTATTTTGCTGTTTAACCATTATATTATAATAATTACGTAATATTATTTCTAAATTTACCACTTTATCTTTATCTGGATTTTTAATCATCTCTTCCCATGTTCCAACTGTGTCGAGAAAGCCTTTAGCATCATTATAAAGATATACTAAATCCTTTACTAATTCTTGATCAAACATTCCAATCTTATCAGCGTTTTTATCATAAACTGTAAAATAATTTTCTCTCACTCTATTAAATATTAAAGGCACCGGTTCATTATTTTCTACCTTTTTAAGTCCGCCTTGTGTACCCCATTCCCATTGTTTTTGTAAACTATCAATTTCGGCAAAAAAAGCAGATGCCAATACTTTCTTTTGTTTAGACGAATCCCTATGTGATTTTATAATAAAGCTACTGAACGATATTATTACACTAATTATTATATTTAAAATATCCTTCAATTCCATCAAATATCACCTCAAAAAATATTTTATATTTACGTAATTCTATATATAGCAAATAGCACCTTTTAAGTTGATAAATTTGTATAATAAAAAGCGGTCCATTCCAGCAATCAACCAGAATGGACCTCGATTATGCGCTCAACCGTTTTCCTGCAACTGCAGCATATTCTTTTCCTTTTTCAATCCCGATAAACTGCCTATCAGTATTCTTGGCAGCCACCAGCGTCGTGCCCGATCCGGCGAATGGGTCTAAAATGATACTTTCTTCCGGAACTATTGACACAAGCCTTTCCATGAGTGGCGTAGGCTTACCCATAATGAAATTTGTCTGATTGCTTAATTGGAAACCTATAGCACCCTGGCCATGGTCCTCTATGCACAGCTTTTTGACAGCCTCCTTTTGTACCCCAAATGATGTATTCACATTGGTGCCTGAAATAGCCTTTATGAGGTGCTCGCCCCCATCTTTAAGCAGTTGATCTGTTTACCAATCTAAACTTTGGTCGAATGTACTGACTCTGGCGTATCCAAGTATCATGCTGTACGCCCCCTCTTTCAAAATAAAATATGCATGAAGTAATAGTGCCAAAAAGGATGATAATGGGACCTTAATTCGGGTAATAGTTTTGGTACTGATTTAGTAAAAAAATCATTAGAATTTAAATGGTTGGTATATAGTTCCTAAAACGGTCGTTTTTGAGATAACTCTCTATCCAAAAACAAGCCGAGTTTAAGGTTAATCAACTGGCCGCCATTGCGAAAAAGTCGATCTAAAAAAGTGCGTTAACTCCTCATGATCTGCGGCATTTTTTTATTCCAACGCCTTAGGAACTTATATATTAATGTTAGCATAATATGTTATCTAGATGATATCAGGAAGTGATTTTATATGTTGATACATTCATTGGAAAGACAAGATCCACTTATAGGTACTTGGGAAAGGTATGGTGACGGTGCAGAAGGTACAATTATAAGAGTTACTAAAATTAAAGATTCATATGAAGGAGTGCTTGAAGAAGTAACTGGAAAATTGAAACTTATTAATTTTAAAATAGGTCAAAAAAAGTGGTCCCAAATAAAATTGGATCATGATTCAATATATAGGGGGAAAGATAAAACCTCCTATAACGAAACTTTTGAGGATGTAGATATGGAAATTCATATTTATAGTAATGAACTATTAGTGATTGATCATGAAAAAGAAACGGAGTTTGGAAGGCATCAGACGTGGAAAAAGTTGAAAGAGAACCATAGGAATATTGCAGGACAATATCATACGTATCTTGACGGACCAAATACAACAAAAACAGAGTTCGATCTTACATTGGAAGTAAATGGTAACAAAGTTAGTGGTACTTATAAATTCAACAAAGGTTCCTTTGACGGTTCTTTTGAGTCGTATAGTATTGTAAAAGGTCATTGGACTGAAGAAAAAGTCCCAAAGCGCCCTAAAACGAACTGGGGGACATATCAATTTACATTTTATGTGCAAAACGGAATAATGAAATTTCATGGTTCTTATGGATTTGAAACTGAAGAACCATATGATAAAGAAGGAAAACCAAGGCATGAATGGAACGGCCGGCGTTTTTCCCCTCTGGTAAAGCGAGCTAATTAAGATGGCTTTTTAGCCCTCCTTGTAAACAGATTTAAATCTATAATTATTTTGCCTGGAAACAATATATTTGATGTACAAAACAAAAAGCCTCCAACCAGAATAAACCTATTGAAGGTGATGTAGAAATATAAATTATTTATAATAAGTTGTTTGCAATGCGGACTTCGTATGCTAAGGTGTTTTTACGAAAAAGAAAAGCACAATTAGTGCTATACCTAAAAAGCTAAACTCTATGGGATCTATAAACGGCAAGTATTGTGTAAGCATACCTGTATTGGTTGCCAGTCTTTCTATTGCCATAACAAATGTCATAATAGCAGTACAAAAGCATACAATATTTAATGCTTTAGATTTACCCTTTATTGTTACTGCAAAATATATACAGCCTATAGATAAGCCAAACATTACCGGCACAAATACTTGCCAAGGTAAGCTACTTAAGCCTTTTCCTATGGTTACAGTATGCATCTATTGATCTCCTATGTCTTAATTTTAATTGCTATTTTTACGTGGTTGGAGTCGAAGTTGAGGAGAGATCAGTTCGTCCTTCTTTTACGTCCTCATTACAAAGTTTATCTTTCACTTTATCGGTTACGTTATTTATCGCTGTACCTACACCCCCACCCACAACTAACACAGTTGCTGTTGTTGCACCTGCTGCATCAAGCATCTTTCCAGTTTTTAAACCTCCTGCCGTAGCTAATCCAGTTAAACCCATTGCTATTGCCATATCTAACCCTGAATACTTAGTAGTATCTTTATAAAGTCCATAAAGAGTAGTTCCAGCTGTTCCTATTGGGCTATTCTTTTCGACCCAACCCGCAATTTTTCCACCAGTTGTCACTATATTACTTCGAAAGATAATATTTCCTAGCTTATCTTGTAGTTCAACACCTTTAAGGGCGGACATTTCACTTAGACGTTTTCCTGTTAATGTATCCGTAATCCCAGATATGGCGCTTGAATACGCATTATCATCTAAAGCAGTTCTAGCCTTTTTCACAATAAAATCGCTCATGTCAGATAATACGGCTCGTGATCCAAGAGCGGCTCGACGTAGACCATCCATATTAATCGGATTTGATTGATCCTGTTGAATATTATCATTCTCATTATTCATGCTTAATTCCAATGCCTCCGCGTAGACATAACTATTATGTATTATCTACCATAATAGTAAATTCCTTCTTTGATTTTAGGTACATATCACATAATACCAAAAACATATGACCAAATTGTGACAATTGAAGTATTTTTTAGCAAAACAATATACCTCAAATTATTCTTATCATGATACAACTACAACTGTAAAAAGAATGTCTTTTTTAATAATTTACTCCTAGTCAGCGCCTACCCCAGCCATTGCGGTCAGAGTAGGCACTTCGTCATTCTACCATTCAACAACTACCATAATTACGTAATATTGTATATCAATTTACATTTAATTGCAGGATTTTCCTATTAAATGTAGTATTTTGGAACTTAGGAGGTGTTTATGTGCGACAAAAACCGTTATTTTTGTTGATAGCCTTTTTGCTTATTTCAATAATGATTGGAGGTTGTACAAGTATGCAAAGCACAACAGTCATTACACCTAAAGTTGAGAAATATCCAAATAAGCCTATTACCATTATTGTACCATTTAGTGCGGGAGGTGGTCTTGATCTAGTAGCTCGATCACTAGAGAAAAAAGCAACACAAATTCTAGGTCAATCGATAATTATCGTAAACAGACCTGGAGGTGCAGGAATCACTGGTTGGAATGAAGTAGTTAACGCCAACCCTGATGGCTATACAATTACTGTTTCAGGTACGGAAATACTCTTACACCCCTTGGGTGACTCCGACAAATATGACTATGTGACTGCATTAGATCCATTGGTCCAAGTCGCATCTGCACCGTTGGTGATGGTAGTTCAGACTGGAAAGCCTTGGCAAACAACAGATGATTTAGTTCAATATGCCAAATCGCACCCAGGACAACTAAAATTCGGTCATGGAGGAATAGGGTCAATCCCCCATGTTACTGGCGAAATTTTTGCTCATGCAGCTAATATTACACTTGAACAAGTCCCTTTTCGCGGAAATAGCGAAGCAATTGCCGCTTTATTGGGTGGACATATCCAGATAGCCTTTATTTCCCCTGCATTGGCTAAAGAACATATTAAAAATGGAACATTAAAAGCACTATCTTTAACTGGTAATCAAAGATTTAATGATCCTCTTTTTACACAAGTACCGACATTTAAAGAACAAGGATTTGATATTGTTTTTAGCAATTGGTATGGAATCGCGGCACCAAAGGAATTGCCCATTGAAATCAAAACCAAGTTAGCCGAAAGTTTCAAAGCAATTATTAATGAACCAGAATTTAAACAATCCATGGAAAACTTGGGACTACATATTGATTATTTAGGTCCTGAAGAATCACAAACGAAATGGATGGCTGAAAGCCAAGAATTAAATAAGGCTATCCATGAAACCGGTATTTGGGACCAAATAAAATCTCAAAAACAATAGATAAAAGCAACAAAAAACGTCCTCCCCAGACATTTCATTGACGTGTGATCCAGCAGTCAGTGCTCCACCCCATCAATGGTGAGATAGTGAGTTTTTTTTATAAACTTGCTCTTAGTAAAAAAAATATATAAATATATATAAAGAAGTCACAAAAAACAACCTTAAAATCTCACTATCTCACCATGTTGCTGCCAGAAATAAAAAAAGGCCCCCTCGCTGGAGTACGAGAGAGCAATTCGGAAAAATGTTGGAGATGTTGTATCCGTCCAATAAGTGACCGGATCAGCTTGTCTATAACAATATCATATAAATATGACGAATTTATGACAAAGCCCTCAATCGGTTACGGTTGGGGGCTTTCATGGAATCAGGAAAGGCAAATATTAAACTCTAATTAACAGCTAGTTGAGTCGTTATCTCCGCAACAAAAGAACAAGAGCAAAATAATAATGATGATAATACAGCACCCGCTGCCGCCGAATCCACGGCCACCAAAACCATGACCTCCAAAACCCATAATAGCACCTCCAAAATTAATACAAAGAGTCGGATATCGGGACATCATATTTTATGCTATATAATGCGTATAGGTTCCGCTTGAAAAATTTTTAATCCTCTATCCCGACACGACTCGAGATAGAGGATTTCGGTTTTAGTTGCGGCGGAAATTCTCAACAAAAAATACCTGCGGGAATGTTGAGTTATTACAGACTATGCTAGAAAATCATAAGTGCCACTATCTTATAAAACAAAATGAAGCCCCCAACCGAATTAAATCGATTGAGAGCTTTACGCATCAATTACCTATTAATATTTTTTCCGATTCGTATCCGCATAACTTGCATACTACAGATATTACCAGAGTTTTGCTGTCTGCAGAATGCCTGATTAAGCGAACCTCGAATTTTTCCATTTTATTCACAACCGTTTCTGTGTTGCCACAAGTACAACTAATCCGCATGGTTCCCTCCGATTTATGGCATGGTAAAAGCATTCGCGAATTTTGTCGGAATTCCTGCAAAATGAAATTTCCTACTGACACGCGCTTGACGAATTTTTTTATTTTTTACGGCATATCGCGCATTTTAATTATTTTTTTATTATTTGTTTTTTTCCAATATGCAATTAAGATGACTGAAAACGTCAAGCCTATTTCGAACAAAAGTTTATAACTCGCAATCATTGGGCCAATAGCTTTATCACCAATAATCATTTCGGCAGCAGCATACCCTAAGACACCCACGCCAATGCCTATAATAATTGGATACCGATCCATTAATTTCATCAAAGCTTGTGCACCAAAGACGACCAAAGGAATACTTGTTACCAAACCGATAATAATTAATGAATACTTTCCTGAAGGGACTGTCTGAGATATTGCAGCAAGTGCTAATACATTATCTAAACTCATAATTAAATCAGCAACTAAGATTGTTTTAATAGCCTGTATAAAATCATATGTACCACGACTAGTCGCTTCTTTATCTCCTTTTCCCCAGAGATTAATTGCTATCCAAATTAGAGCCATGCCTCCAAAAAATTGAAGATACGGAATATCAAGGAGATAGGCTGCAATAAAAGTTAGTATGATTCTCAATACAACAGCCCCAATGCTTCCGACAAGAATTGCTTTTCTTCGCTGCTCTTCCGCAAGATTTTTACCGGCCAACGCAATAAGTACAGCGTTATCACCACTGAGAATTAAATTGATAAAAACAATACTTCCAAGAGCTATAACCCATTCACTGCTAAAACTCATAATGAAATTCACCTTTCTTCAGTTAATTAAAATCAAAATGCTGACATTGTTACAACTTATATTGCCCTTTATATAACAAAAAGACCCTTGCCTTACGGCAAAGGTCTGGCTAAACACCTATGTGTCAGTAGAACCGGCGGCAAAAGCCACGAATTGACGGCTCAACTTCAAGTTTCCCTGAAAGTTACTCCCCTTTGGAACAATATTATAAAGCAAAAAAGTACTAAAGTCAAAATAATAATCTTACACCAACTACAATTAGTAAATCTACCTCAATTTAATGATCAACCCTTTCATGTCGATCTTTTAACCATTGCTGATCGTTTTAAGCTTCCCAATGCTCATGACCGTGTTGTTGCATTTCTCGGTCGTGTCTTTCTTTTTCCTGCTGAAGATGCCGCTCATGTCTTTCCTTTTCCTGGCGCTGACGTTCATGCCATTCTCTTCTGCTTTCATGATCATGCCGCCGCATTTCTTGCTCGTGCCGTTCATTTTCTTGGCGTAGCCGTTCATCATGCTCACGCTGCCTATCATTATCATGGCCGTGTCTATCATCTAATTGTACAATCTGCGGACCATCATTATGTAATGGTGAAGCTTCTATTACAGTCGCACCCAAGCCTACTTGCATCATACCTACCATTGAATAAATCATGATTTTCTTCATTATATTTTTCATAAGATATTCCACCTTTATTATGTTCTATATTTTATTAGTCTCTAAGTAATTTTTGCTGAGCATTTTATTTGGCCTTTTCAATTTGTACCTCCTTATCTAAACAATACCATGAGAATATGACAAAATTATGACTAATTAATCAGTTCCTTTTTATATCTGATTAAAAGCTATTTCTTATAAATACACATCCAAAACAAAATAAGGCCCATCCCCCAGCACCTGCCGGAGAATAAGCTTTCAAACATACCTATGAAAGTAAAGTGACACTTTTACGTGATTTTACCAACAAAAAAAATCCCGCCCCTAGCATGCGCTAAGAGCGGGATTCGTCGTTAAAATGGCGCCTATTTTTTACTTAAACTTAATCGCTTCCCAACGCAGACGATATTCCATATCTTTATCTTTGTGATTCCATCCGGCGTCAATACCTACACGGTTGTGCCGGACTCCTATACCAATATCCTTATTGCCTGCATAAACATCAATCCCACCGGATGCAGTGTTATCTATAATCGTCGGCTGCACGTCCATTTTAAAATCAATTGTGCTGCTTTGGTCAAGTGTCACCTGGCCCTTTTCGAACTTCTGCGATTCACCCTGTAGCAAGTCAAATGCGTATGGCTTACCATTAACAGACACGTTCACTTTTGCCGGATCAGCGTTCAGCCTTACATCGGTTGGATCAACTTTTTCAACAGTCTGGCCAGTCGTTGGGTCTGTATAAACTAAAAACGGCTTATCAACATACTGAATTTGAGTTGTCGTTGTGTCTGTGCCTTGCACCTGAATAATCGTCGGCTGCTGAACAACGGTATTGGTCTGCGCTGTCTTATTTCGTATCTCGTCTTTGAAATTTTCGTAATCCTGTTTAACAGCTAGGAACCCACGATAAATAAAATAAAACAAAATCACAAGCAAGATAATTTTAACAATAGCTTGCCAGTGTGATTTTAAGAAGGTAAAAAAGGATTTAAATATAATCCATTACGCCCCCCCAGGACACGCGCAACAGCAGCACCTACCTGCCAAACAACAAATACGCCGCCTATAAGAGCCACCTCCCTTTAAGTTTCGTTTATCAAGTAATACTCCTAACGGGCACGGTTCGTCAGGTCCCAAATCATCCGGGCATTCATAACCTTTTATAAAATCCATTTCGCCCATGTGTCCACTCTCAAAGCAAGGTATCCTCTTGCAATTATCAGGACATTCCCATTCGTTCATTGATTATCACCAAGCTTCTCGTAACTCCGTATAATGAATGATCTTGTCCACCTTTTTTGTAGACCGGCAGTAATCGCAATGCTCGCATCGTGCCGGCTCTATTTCACCAGATTTTACCTTTAAAATGTGTGGCAAATTTTCTTTGATTTTTAGGAGCTCGGCTTCCATTCGCACCGGATCGGTTAAATCAATAATTGCATGATCTGGAATTTTTTCTTTTGAAACAGCAATCATATAGAAGTCTTTTGGTTTATCGCGGTCCCTTGCGATTCGTTCAACCTCGGAGTAAACCGCCGCTTGAATTAGATATTGCCATTCCTCAATAAATGGCACCTTGATATTCCGTGATTCATCTGGCGACCAAACCCAGCCCCATTCACTGATCGATTTTGTTGTTTTAAGGTCCAGCAAATAATTTAATTTATCGTTATCCACATCAATCATAATTTTCCAAGGAGTGCCGAAGAGTTCAGCGGTGAGAATTACTTCTTTGGATCCCTGCAAATAAAATTTCACTTTGTCGTCTGACTTTAAGCAGTTAATCATTTCGTCGGCTTTTATAAATGATTTGTATGGTTCGCCTTTTTTGTTGTAAATGTAGCCGCTGTTATCGGCTTTAAACTGTTCAAATGCTTCGGGCCCTTCAGACCATTTATGAACGTATTTTCCGACCATTAGAGCGTCAGTATCTTCTTGATTTCCGGTGGTTAGCCAGTGCATGGTGTCGGCTTCGCACTTTCTGAATGATTTATACTGAGAAACCCCCATATATTCGATATTGGCTTCTTTCGAGTGGTAATTTTCGTGTGTCAGAATCATAAGTATTGATTTCTCCTTTCGAGCGCGTCGGTTATCATACTAAGAAATCCAGCTACGTTTTTTATTGAACAAGCATCGAATGATGTATCAAACCACGCACATTTTTCTTTGTCGCATGCTCGCAAGCAATCAAGAGCTTCTTGTTTTAGTGGGCAAAATTTATCTTCGTTCATTTCGTTACCTCACTTTTTATCCCAATACGTCGCCGCCTGGTCAGCCATCTGCAAGGCTAAAATCAGCGGGTGTCCATTGCGGCGTTCAAAGTCTGCCTATCTGCGTAGCTCTCTGCGTTCCAAGGGCCCATGTGCCAACGGATTGCCATGGCTTCCTCTACTGACAGGCGCATAAATTGTTCGATGATGTAAACGGATTTTTCGCCGTGGCCAAAAGGGAACTGGTCTTCAATTGCATAAGTGTCGTATTGCTCCCATTTGTTGCTTTCATCTTTACGCCAACGCTTTTCCGTTTTATAAAAATTGGTTTTGCAAATGTCGTGAAGTAATCCGGTTAATATGAACGATTCGGGATTAACACCGATTTTAAAATGACTAACTACCATTGTCAGGCAATTATAAACAGCGAGCGAATGTTCCAGCAAGCCGCCTTCCTGCGCTCCGTGATATCCCGTACTGGCTGGCGCCGTGAAGAAGTCGCTTTTATTCTTGAGCCAATCTGTTAACTCATTTATTCCAGGGCGTTTGACGGTGCCCAACAATTCCAGAAATTTATTTTTCATTTTGTTCCCTCCAAGCCTTCTCCGCTGCCGATTCCTCACGTGGAGGCGTTACATTGATCATGTCTTCTCGTTCCTCAACGGTATGTAACCCCATCGTGAGCTCAGGCGCATATGTCCGAATCAGGAACGCCGCTGCACGATATCTCATCATCAACTCTGGCATGGTTTTCCACTTACTGCCCCGTTTGTCATACCAACCTTCATCTTTAGCCATCTTCATAGTTACTTTTACGCCTTCCAGCTTTTCGCCAGTGGCTATTTCAGTCATGTAAGCCCTGCAGCCCCAATCATCCTCACCTTCGGTACCTGACATTTCATAACGGATTGGCGTATATTTACCGCAATCATTTGCAACTGCGATCATAAATTTACTTGACCAGCTTGGTTTGCCCTGAATGATATCAAGGTTCTGCATGACCATCATGGCATTGCAGCCGATCCGCTGGGCAAACTCTAAGGCTACAAAGCAGTTTGACGGTTTATTCTGGTACACTGCAGGAATAATTGTTGATTTTGAAAGAAACTCAGCTGCTGTCTGCATTTGGCCTAAAGTACCAGGTAGAGCAATTTTACTTTCTGGCGATTCAGCCAGTGCCGTTTCTTTCGGTTCATCAAAAAAATTATCCGTTTCGATTTCGTCTGTTTCAGCCATTATTCGATTTCCTCCGTTTGTAAAACATTTTTACTCTTTCATCAAAAGTTGCTCTTGGTGTTGCAACCGCTAGACTTTTCGCTTCCAAATATGCAATTGCAAGATCAAAATCTCCTTTGGAATACTCTAAAGCTTTTTTGCAATCCATCATTCCAGATCCCACTTTATTCCTTAATGCGCGAATCATTTCAACCGTCATTTCTTAATCTCGCCGCCTTCAATGTAAATTCCGACCTTTTCGTCCTCAGACACGCGAGTCAACCACAATTGATAATCCTCACTACTTGCCATTTCTGAAATAATCGCCATCTGCTTGCTATCCAGCGACTCAGCACCATCAATCAACATAACTCGTAATTTCGGATTCAGCGCCATGCCAATTGCCGTGGAAACCTTCAGAGTTTGCGATCCGCTGGCCTGCTTGAATGGCAATTTTTCATATGTTACACCGCCATTGGCAAAGTCTAGACCAGGAACAGGGAATTTCGTTTTCGAAACAATTTCAGCTTTATAATCAGTAATTGATTTTAATTTTTTAGTGTAATCGTCGGACTCGGCCTGATATTTATCTAATTCGGCCTGTTTGGCTTGGCGATCAATGTACTGCTGGGCCTGCTTGTTGGTTTTGTCAGCGTTAGCTATTTTGGTGTTGATAGCAGTTAAATCTGGATCAATTAACTTCGCAACATCCGCTTGCATACGTCCTAATTCTTGATTTGTTTTAATAACGACCTGAGTCATAATGGTAAGCTGTTCTCGTTTGGCTGCTAATTGTTTTTCAAGTTCTTCAATTTCTTTAGCAACGTTATCCCGCTGTTTTTCTTTCTCAGCTAAAAATTGTTGCTGTTTCTCTATATCAGCACGTTTATCGTTATTACTACGAATTACTTTTTGTAGCTTATCCTTTTCAGCAACTAACTCCGAAACACTAACGGCCTTAATCTCACTTACTTCCGGCAGACTAGCAAGCACTTTCTTTGCTGAATCTAGTTGCCTGTTGGTGAGCTTACGGTTTTCCATAACCTCGGCGTAAACATTGTTTAATGTAGTGAGTGGATTTTCGTCCACCTTATCAACAACGACACCCGAAATTTTTTGTAATTTAGCGGGGTCCACCTGCAAGTCAACCACGCTCAACAACATTTCAACCTGTTTCTTACTGTCTGATCGTGCAAACTCCAAAGGGTCAAATGCCAACTTTCCAACAATCTTGTCCAATAAATCTTGTGGCTTTGAGGCCTTAAAACCGTCCTTATTCTCGATCTTTAAAGCCGTACCTGACGGTGTAAATGTCCGCGTGACAATCATTTCGCCCAGATCCACAACTACACTGGCTTTTTTCTCACCTGTTCTAATTGGCTGCTCTGGCATCTTACCGCCGCCCAAGGCCGCATGAATCGCATCTAATATAGTGGTCTTTCCTTGCTCACATTTTCCAGCAATCGTAACCACGTTATCGTCCGGCGTTATTTCAACAACTTTCAGCTTCTGAAAATTTTCAGCTCTGAATTTTATAATTTTCATTCGCTACCTCCGTATATTTTTATTTGCATCCGCATATCATAGATTGGGAAGTTTCGGCCCCGTGCCAAAAAAAATTAAGACTGCTTTCTCAATTTCCAATGTCTTCGCTGGACCATGTAGATCTCAATTACCCCGTTAATTAAGACGACTCGCCCGATTTCTAGCCAACGTTGGCGGCGTAACCTTTTGGCCTGTCTTACGGTAGCTCGGACAACTTTCAAACGAAACACCTTCTTTCCGACAAGCGAGTTCCCAACAATAGTACGCAATGCCGTCTGCATGTGATTTTTGAAGCGCATGATAAATCACGGACAACTGAATTAACTCAGCCGGTGAAAACAAGTCGAATATGAAATCACGATCAATTGCATAAGCGTACCCGCTGCGATAATCCTGGTCATGCAGTAATCTGAACAGATGGTTTGAAATATCTGCGTTTAACATGGCAGCCCCTTTCTTGATGTGATATAATCGAATTGAATAGTTTTACATGTCCCTGAATCGTCTGTGTTGGTAGCACAGGCGATTCTCTTTTATGCGTTCTAACAGCTTACTCGCCTCCTCTCATTGTTGTGACCATACAATCAGCGCCGCATACACAGCCGCCCATATTTTTAAAGCGTGTCTTACATGCCATGGTTTCGCTTGCTTGATCTTGCCTGAATAATACCGGACATTGTTGATTTGATGGTCTAATACAGGCATGTTATTCACCTCCCTTCTATGCAGAAATTTAAAATTTGTACTGGAAGCATGTAAGGTTTACTTAAATCGGTTAAACAGGAAATTAATGGGCTTTGTCGAAGTCCCTTGTTAAAAGGGAGTGATAATATGAAAAATGTGGGTAAAGCTATGAAGTTTAATATTTGGATATCATATTTTCAAGATGTTGATCTTCCTATCGGTGATTTGGCTCGGGATATCAGGGATGATGAAAATTTTCCGGATACCAATGATTACAAAAAGTTGTTGAATTATATTAAAAACCGTTCAGAAAACGATACTGTAATAGATGTGTTTAAAAGTGTCTGGAAATATTATTCCGAGAGTCCTTCTTGACGTACAATCAAGATATAATCCGCTTCAACGCGACTACGATCATCGTTAAACTTTCTTTTTAATTCGTAAGGTTGAAAAAGCCCTATGTAAGCTTTTTCAATGCCTTGCCGATTTGATAATTCGTTAAGTAAATCAAGCGTTTTTAATTGACTAAGGTTTACTTCTCCGTCCCTGTCTTCAGCAGCGACGGTATTTTTTTGCTCTGCCATGGTTTTTACCTCCTTTATAGGAAAATGTTGTTAATTTATTGAATATAGTTTTTGTGCCCAGTAACAAAGGAGCTAGTATGAGAACTTCAAAAGACACCGTTACAAAAACAATAGGCTTTCCTGAAAACTATCCGATTCCACTTGATAAGTTAGCTTATGATCTGGCTGTCGCCAAAACTGCCAGTGAAATAACTGATAAGGACGAAGTAGGTGATGTCTACTATCGCTATTACTATAACTACGAGGAATTCATTGATTTTTTCAAAGAATTAAAAGAGCGAGGAAAAATTGAAATTCCAATTTTAAAAGAAATTAAACCTTGATTTGATCATCTGCTGGGCACACAATTTTATTTCGCACGGTTTCAAAAACCGTGCGAAATGGTTTATTTACTATGTCTCTTACGTCACCTAAAATACAGCTGACATGTTTTTAGCAGTCAATACGTTTATGCAAGTTTTTGCCTGTTATTTATAAAAAATATTGCAAAAGCGCAAGACATAATGTAAAATAATAGCATAAGTTAAGAACAATGAGGTGCGTGTAGTGAATAAATCGTATTTGAAAGAAAAACGTTTAAAGTTGGGATTAACAATGCTTGACCTTTCAAAAAAGGTAGGAGTTAGTGAAGCCACCATATCACGATGGGAATCTGGCGATATTGATAATATGAAAAGGGATAAAATCGCTCTATTAGCAAAAGCTTTGGAAATATCACCTCTTCAAATTCTCGGGATTGATGAAACAGATCAAAATTCAACTTCTTCTTCCTCTAAAATGCCTACCCTCACTGCCAAAGATGAACGCAGTATACAAAAACGGCTAGAAGCTGTATTAAATGATCTTATGCCTGGCAACAATGCTCTTGCTTACTACGACGGAGAAGAACCTATGACAGATGAGGATAAAGAACTTCTTCGCATTTCATTAGAAAACACGATGAAATTAGCAAAACAAATGGCAAAACAAAAATTCACTCCAAAAAAATATAGGAAATAGCCTCACGGGAGGAGTTCCGGAAAAATGATAAAAGATATTGTTGAAAATCTAATGAAAAAATATAACACTAACTGTCCCTTCACACTGGCGAAAAAATTAAACGTTACTATTAGATATGAAAACTTAGGAAACACGATGGGCTATTTCACTAAAGATTTTAGAATTAAATTTATTCATATTAATCAGCAACTTGAAGAAGCTGAAAGCATTTTTACTTGTGCCCATGAACTGGGACATGTTATCCAACACCCTAATGTAAATACTCCGTTTTTGAAACGTTACACATTATTTTCGACTTCTAAAATTGAACGCGAAGCAAATACTTTTGCAGTAGAATTCTTACTTCCCGATAAACTGCTTCGCGAATATTCCGAGTGTACTTTAAGTACTATTGCTAAGAGGTACGGCATCCCTGAAAAACTTTTATGCTTAAAGAAAACAGAGCCTAATTTTTTTTAATTTCATTCGAGAACATATGTTTGTAAAATAAAAAAAACACGATCCATCCAAAGGACAGTCGTGTTAAAAATATACTTATTTAAATACTAGGGGTGAACTGAAATGATCAAAGCTGTAATTTCTGCACGGTACTCTTCCGACAAGCAGCATGACACCAGTATCGAAGCTCAGTTAGCAGCCTGCCGGGCATACGCTAACCGCAAAGGCTATATCATCACAAATGAATATATAGATCGCGCCGAATCAGGCCGCTTTGATGATCGGCCGGCTTACCAACAAATGTTGGCCGATGCAAAAAAGCAGTTATTTGACGTTGTAATTTTCCATAAAATCGACCGTAATGCTAGAAACGAATATGATTACTATTTTCATAAAAAACAGTTACAAAAAAATCATGTCCGAATTGAATATGCAGAGCAAAATTTTGATAATACTCCCGAAGGTCAAATGATGGAGAACATGATCGTTGGTGTTTCCGCTTATTACAGTCGGAATTTAGCACGAGAAACTATGAAGGTACTAACTATGAAAGCGAATCGTGCAGAATTTAATGGTGGAACTCCTCCTTTTGGCTATTCTGTCAAAAATAAAAAATATGTAATCAACGAACAGGAATCCTTAGCCGTAAAAACGATATTCGAAACGTTCTTACAGGGAGCTGGCTATAGTGCAATTTGCGACTGGCTAACTACACATGGCTTCAAAACTCGTCGTGGCCGTTATTTTGGTAAAAACTCACTACATGATCTACTAAAAAACGAAAAATATATTGGTGTATATGTTTACGGGAAGGTACAGCGTGATATTGATGGTAACCGAAGTATGCAAAGCATTAATAATGATAAGCTGATCCGACAAGAAAATGCTCTCCCCGCAATTATAGACAACGAAACCTTTAGGAGGGTACAAGATATTATGAATCAAAGAAAAAACGCAGGAAGACGATACCACGAATCAACAACAACGTATTTACTAGCCGGTCTAGCTACCTGCTCCTATTGCGGAAGTAAAATGATTGGCACGAAGGTCAAAAACGGTCAGTACTTTTATTATCGTTGTAATAAAAAAGAAAGACATGCCGATGCGGGGAAATGCCCCACTCCGATGATACCGAAAGATCAATTAGAAAACTTAGTTTTAGCTGAAGTATGGGAACGTTTACTAAACCCCAAGGCATTTCCTATTTTAATCAAAGATTTAAATAAACAAGTAAATGAACAAATCAATAGAAACCATTCACTGATTGATAAACTGCAGGCCGAAGAAAAGAATTTGTTAAATAGATTAGATAGTTTTTATAACTCAATAGAGACTGGTAAAAAGCTTGATGCTTATGATAAAGAACGTATGCAACAAACAAAAGACCGTATTACAGCTGTTCGTGAAGAATTAGTATCTACCTGTATACAAACTGAAAATATTACAATACCTGAATCCATGATTCGCGAAGTAATTCAGGATTGGTCTTTAGCCATAAAACAGAAAGACCCGGATAGAATCCGGGCCATGCTGCAAAACGTAGTAAATAAAATTGTCGTAAATCCAGATTACTCTGTAGTAATCCAACTTAAGATAGTTTGTTTAGAATTGGTGCCGAGGACCGGAATCGAACCGGTACGGTAGTTACCCACCGAGGGATTTTAAGTCCCTTGCGTCTGCCAGTTCCGCCACCCCGGCATGAGGTGTAAAGCGATGGAGGCGGCACCCAGATTTGAACTGGGGAATAGAGGTTTTGCAGACCTCTGCCTTACCACTTGGCTATGCCGCCATATGGAGCGGAAGACGAGATTCGAACTCGCGACCCTCGCCTTGGCAAGGCGATGCTCTACCACTGAGCTACTTCCGC
>NZ_JAHGVE010000032.1 GCF_018835585.1 Pelorhabdus rhamnosifermentans | reverse complement strand
TTATGCTTAAATTCTAAAGTGACATTTTCATCCGATAATTAGAACCCTTTTTAGGTGACATTTTCAAAAGTTATTGAAAACATATCCATTTCTAACTAATGAGTACTGAACGAATCGACAACCCTTGAAACTACTGATGCTTTAAGAAATCAGTAGAATCCCTGAGTACTTTCACGCTCCCAGTCGCTCTCATTTTTTATACGATCCGCATGAACAAATAGTTCATATGTTTCATTACACTTGAGCAAGTTTTTTTGCACCATTGGTAGTAACTTAGTTACTTAGCTACTTAGTTACAATTAATATTTTTTACAACAAAAACTGCTATTTGCTCCTTAAGAAGGCAAATAGCAGTTTCCTATTATTATAAAACATCAGAATTTACTTTAGTTTTAGCTTGGCTAAAGCGTCAGCCAATGCCGTATTGATTGGCTCTCGCTGTTCTTTTTTCTGATCCTTTAAGTATCGTGATACATCGGTCTTGGAAGCCATATCACCCGTTTGTTTGCGCCTTTGCTGGAAAACGGACAGCTTTTCATGATAGCCGCAGCAAGCACAAACAAAGAGCTGTCCGTCACCCTCGCCACGCAGTTCCATTTTTTTATGGCAATTGGGACATCTGGCATTCGTGACTCGGGCGATACCTTTGCGGTAGCCGCATTCGCGATCTTGGCAAACAAGCATTTTTCCTTTCTTGCCATTGACTGCAAGTAAATATTTGCCGCATTCCGGACACTTTGTACGCGTAAGATTATCATGTTTAAATTGTTCCTGGCTATTCTTAATGTCCTGCACAACAGACTTGGCGAATCCCCGCATCTCATCAACAAAGGATTGCTTGGGCAGCGCTCCCTTGGCAATTAAGCTGAGTTTTTGTTCCCATTTCGCTGTCAGTGTCGGCGATTTTAGGTCAGCTGGCACCAATTCCAATAGTTGCCGTCCTTTAGCTGTAATGAGAACATCTTTACCCTTCTTCTCCGTTAAAAAGCTGTTAAATAACTTTTCAATAATGTCGGCACGTGTAGCCACGGTGCCTAGTCCGCCTGTTTCACCAATGGTTTTCTTGAGTGTTTCACTCTCATGCCCCATATACTTCACGGGATTTTCCATGGCCGACAGTAAGGTGGCCTCATTAAACGGAGCAGGTGGCTTAGTTTTTCCCATCGTCAACGTTAAGCGTTGAATTGGCAGTGTATCCCCCTTATTGACGCGCGGCAAGAGTTGATCAGAGAGTTCATCATTTCCTTCTTCCTCTTCGGTATGATTGTCATAAATTTCTTTCCAGCCAGCCGCAAGGACAACCTTGCCCTTGGCAATAAAAAACTCACTGCCAATTTTCGCCTTAATTGTCGTCTGTTCATATTCAAAAGGCGGATAAAGGACAGCCAAAAATCGTTTAACAACGAGTTCATAGATTTTCCGTTCCTTATCTGTTAAAGCACTTAAATTAACATACTGCTCGGTGGGAATAATGGCGTGATGATCAGAGACCTTGCTGTCATCAACAAAATGCTTGCTGGCCTTAATGGGACTGCGCGAAATTTTAAAAGCCGCTTTCGAAAAAGTGCCAACGCCACAGGCACTGAGCCTGTCTTTAATCGTTCCGACAATATCCGCTGTAATATACCGGGAATCTGTACGCGGATAAGTCAAAAGTTTATGTGTCTCATAAAGTTTTTGCATAATTCCCAGCGTTTCTTTGGCTGAAAAGCCGAAAATTTTATTGCCGTCGCGCTGAAGTTCCGTCAAGTCATATAGCTGGGGTGCAAAACTTTTTTTATGAACCTTGTTGACTTCAACAATTTCACCGGATTTATGATCTAGTACTTGAAGCAGCTTATCACAGCGTTCTTTATCAAAGCTGCGAATCTCTTTCGTCTTGCTGTCCTGCCACACCAGTTTTAAATGATCAGCTAGGGCTGTGATGCCGTAAAAAGGTTTCGGCTGAAAATGCTGTATTTCTTCCTCACGCTGAGCAATCATCGCCAGTGTAGGCGTTTGCACACGTCCGCAGGAAAGTTGAGCATTATACTTACAGGTCAGAGCCCGTGTAGCATTCATCCCGACAATCCAATCGGCCTCGGCACGAGCAACCGCTGAGGCGTAAAGATTTTCATAATCCTTGCCTGCTTTAAGCTTATGAAATCCTTCCTGAATAGCCTTATCTGTCACAGAAGAGATCCATAGTCTCCGCAAAGGCTTATGTACGTGAGATTTTTCAATAATCCAGCGCGCCACAAGCTCCCCCTCGCGCCCCGCGTCGGTGGCAATAACAACGTCGCCCACATCACTGCGCGTCAGTTGCTGTTTCACAGTCTGAAATTGTTTGCCGCTCTGTTTAATCACAACAAGCTTCATTTCACGCGGCATCATGGGGAGATCTTCCAGCCGCCATGCCTTGTATTTATCATCATAAGCCTCAGGGTCCGCCAATGTGACGAGATGTCCCAAGGCCCACGTTACAATATACTTATCACCTTCTAAAAAGCCATTGCCCTTCTTGGCGCAATGCAGCACACGTGCTAAATCGCGACCAACAGAGGGTTTTTCCGCTAATACAACTGTTTTACTCATCTTCCATTCCTCTCACCTTGCAAATAACGTTCTAGCTATATCATATCACAAATCCCTGCGATAAGAAAAACCGCGGCTTGTCCGCCCGTCTCACACCAGTTTTTTCTGAAATTTATAGATACTCAGCGCCAACGCGACGACAATAATAGTCAACAAGGCGCAGACTTGTGTCCATAAATACTGAATGCCAATACCTTTTAACACAATGCCGCGCATGATTTCCAGGTAAAAAGTGAGCGGAATGATCTTGCCCAGTTCATAAAAAAAGATCGGCATGGCTTCCCGGGGAAACATAAAACCAGATAGCAAAATGCAAGGCAACAAAAAGAAAAAAGACATCTGCATGGCCTGCATCTGTGTTTTAGCCAAAGTAGAAATTAAGACGCCCACAGCAAGGGAGGCCACAATAAATAACGAAGTCAGTAGATATAATAGTCCCAAACTCCCCCGCATAGGCAAATCAAACAGCAAAATGCCCACAATTAAGGCCAATGTGACTTGGACATAGCCGACGAAAATATACGGAATAATTTTGCCAAGCATTAACTCATACGTTTTCATGGGCGTCACAATCAGCTGCTCCATAGTACCCCGCTCCCGTTCCCGTACAATGGCCATAGATGTAATCATCACCATCGTCATGGTCAACACAACGCCCAAAATACCTGGCACCATATAAAAAGCAGATACAAAATCCGGATTATACCATGGCCGAATTCGAATATCATAAGGCTGAACAACGGTCTTGCCTAGCGTATTTTGAAATTTTTCAATCAACATTTCTTGTGATTTGAGCTGACCAATAATCTGGGCCGTACTCATGGCCGAATTGGCTGCAAGCGAATCAGAGGCATCAACAATAACCTGTACAGTTGCACTGCGTCCGTGTTTCAAGTTGTCCGTTAAGTCGGGTGGAATCACGATACCGACTTTCGTTTTCCCCTCATCAATGGCCTGGGCAACCTCCTGATAGTTATGAGCAATGGTTGTCACATCAAAATAGCCACTTGATTCAAAAGCCGCCAACAAATCCCGCCCCTCCTGCTGACCGGACTGGTCAAAAACAATGGTTGGCAGATGTTTTACATCTGTATTAATAGCATAACCAAATAACAATAGCTGAACAACAGGAATAATAGCCATCATGACAAACGTGACTCTATCGCGCCGCATTTGAATAAATTCTTTCGTGAGCAATGCGAATAGTCTTCTCATAAACAGACCTTCCTTCGTTGGTCTTTGACATAATAAACAAATACATCCTCAAGAGAAGGTGAAATACAGCGGGGCTGAAGGCTATCAAACGCGTGAGTCTGCTCTTTTCCCACTAAAACATGAACATGGTTGCCATAAGGATAGACATCTAAATAAGTCTGATCTTGATGCTTAATTTTCTCCATCAGACCAATCGGATCGGCAGCATCGATTTCAAGCAATACACCAGGCAGTTGCCTTTTTAACGCTTCCGGGCCATCATTGGCAATCAAATTCCCTTCGTAAATAAAACCAATATGATCACAATGCTCCGCTTCATCCATAAAATGTGTTGTAACCATAACAGTCGTTCCGTCTGTTGCCAGTTGATAAATAATATCCCAAAACATGCGGCGCGACTTTGGATCAACGCCACCTGTGGGCTCGTCAAGAAACAAGATCGCCGGATGATGAATCACAGCACAACCAAGGGCCAGCCGCTGCTTCCAACCACCTGACAAATTGGCCGCAAGTTCATGAGCGCGCTCTGTCAAACCCGCCATAGCCATCATTTCGTTAATTCGCTCTTTTCGATCATTACCTGTAAGATCATACATTCCGGCATAAAAATTCAGATTTTCACGCACCGTAAGATCATCATACAAGCTGAATTTTTGTGACATATAACCGATTTTAGCTTTAATCTGTTCCGCCTCTTTCGTCACATCATAACCAAGAATTATGCCACTGCCTGAAGTAGGTGTAATCAGACCGCACAGCATTCGAATGGTTGTGGATTTTCCTGAACCATTCGGACCCAAAAACCCATAAATACTGCCTTGTTCAATACGAATCGACAAGCGATTTACAGCAGTAAAGCTACCAAAAGTGCAAGTTAGATTTTTTGTTTCGACGACAACCATGAACTACACCTCCCCAGCCAATGCGACAAAGACATCTTCAAGAGTTGGCGAAATTTCCGACAGCGATAAAATAGTCACACCGGCTTGAACCAAAGCCTGACGCACGGCTTGTTCAGCAGCCGTCGCCTCATGAACAATCAGATGATATTTTTCACCAAAAGCGTTAATGTCAACAATCGGGCAAGACGCTAAAACCGATTGAATGCCTTTTTGGTTGACAACAAGCTCCAGGACCTGATAAGGATAGGCTGACTTTAATTCTTGCGGCGTGTTGCAGGTGACAATTTTCCCCTTATGCATAAAAGCAATCCTTGTACATAGTTCGGCTTCATCCATGTAAGGCGTAGAAACGAAAACGGTCATGCCTTCTTTATTAAGACCGTACAGCATTTGCCAGAACTCGCGCCGCGATACGGGATCAACGCCTGTTGTAGGCTCATCAAGGAAAAAGACCTTGGGCCGGTGCATTAATCCGGCGGCAAGTGCCAGTTTTTGTTTCATGCCACCTGATAAATGATCGGCTAATCGATCTTTAAAAGGTAACAAATTAGTAAAAGCTAAGGTTTGCTTCGCCAAAGAATCAACTTGACTCCGCTGCACTCCGTAGAGAGCCCCCATGAGCTGAATGTTTTCCATGACAGTCAAATCGCCATAAAGACTAAACTTTTGAGGAACGTAACCCAAATGGACTTTTACCTGTTCAGGATTTGTAGAGCCAAGCAAGATCACATCGCCTTGCGAAGGATCAAGAATACCGGCAATCATACGAATTATCGTAGTCTTGC
Organism: Pelorhabdus rhamnosifermentans; assembly: GCF_018835585.1. Classification (NCBI taxonomy): domain Bacteria; kingdom Bacillati; phylum Bacillota; class Negativicutes; order Selenomonadales; family Sporomusaceae; genus Pelorhabdus; species Pelorhabdus rhamnosifermentans. The sequence goes on along the minus strand of NZ_JAHGVE010000032.1, from coordinate 37,381 downwards.
CTGCGCCATCGGGGCCTACGAGGCCAAAGATTTCACCTTGTCTCACGGTAAGTGAGACATCCTTGACAGCCTCATTCATACCAAACTGTTTTGATACATGATGTAGTTCAATCATTGCAGAACCACATCCGCCGGCATGCCTGGTTTTAAAATACCTTCGGCATTATCAATTTTTACCTTGACAGCAAAAACCAAATTGGCTCGCTCCCGTTGCGTAATACTTTGTCGCGGCGTAAACTCAGCATTTTGACTAATTTCTTTGATAACAGCGGAAAAAGTCCGGTCAGGAAAAGCATCGACTTTAACAGACGTTTGCTGACCCACTTTAATAAGTCCAAGCTGAGCAGAATCGACATAGATTTTTACCCAGCAGTCATTCATATCCCCGATGGTGGCAATAGCTGCACCTGGATTAACATATTCGCCTTCTTCATAGTTTTTCGCGAGTACTAGCCCATTTAAAGGACTCACTACAATCATATCAGCTGCCAGAGACTGACTACTGGCTAAAATAGCCTCTGCCTGCTGAACCTCTAGTGTCTGGGCAGCAATCACATCGGGACGATTGCCTTCTTCAATCAAACTTTGACGGGACTGGGCCGCAACAAGGGAATTGTACGCTACATCATAAGCAGATTTAGCCGCATCAAGCTGCTGTGTCGCAATAGCCCCTGAATCATGAAGTGAAGACAAACGCTCATAATCTGATTTTGCCTTAGTATAAACAGCTTGCGCTCCAGCTAAATTGGCTGCGGCTTCCTGCCGTTCCTGACTGCGCGGGCCTTTTATTGTATCAGCAAGCTGCGCCTGGGCTTTTGCCACCCCCGCCTCATCACGCAGAACCTGGGCAGCAAGATCCGGTCGAACAACTTGCACAACAACTTGACCTGTCGTCAAGCTGTCACCCACTTGTATCTTGAGATCGCGAAGATAACCACCCACCTTTGGGGTAACGTCAGCCTTTGTCACTTCAATAGTGCCTGTTGCTGTAATGCCCTGCGGCATGGGACGAAATAATTTAAACCCAGCCGCGCCAGCCAGTCCGGCAAAAATAAGAATACCTACAATCAAACGCTTATTGACCATTCTCCATCACTCCATTTAGATAGATGTTTACAGCCTGCAAAATATAGTGCGCATCCTGTTGCTCATCAGGATGCAGAATTTTACTAGCCAATGGACGTATAATCAAGTAAAAATTAATAATACCTACAAAAGAAATGACGGCATATTCAATATCCAGTTCAGGACGAAGTTCGCCACATTCCACACCCTTACGGAGAATCTGGCGTAAAAATGTAAAGAGCTTCGTAATTTCTTTTTTTACAACAGTTTCAAAACAGGCCGTAGGACTTATCAACTCTCCTGACATCAGCCGAAATAAATAGGGACATTGATGAAATACAACAATGATTTCTTGTACGTAGCGCATCAAACTATCTACAGTAGAAAGATTTTCTTTTCCTATCTTCTCAACAATGCGTCCAACAAGCGACACCTGTGATTCCAGTACGGCTGCATACAATTTTTCTTTTCCGCCAAAATAATAGGAAACTAACGCGCTGTTCACGTGAGCGGCATCAGCCAGTTCCCGGACTGTCACAGCAGCATACCCTTTCATAGCAAAGAGCGGCAATGCGGCCTCAATTAGCTTATCTGATGGTTCCTTATCCAGGTCTTCCTGCCTCTCTTCTATAACATCTGTTGCAATATTTTCCTGTTCGTCTTCATTAATTTTATTTTTCTTCATGAACTCGCCCCTTTAAACGATCGTTTTAAACACGTGTTTTAAACACTTGTTTAATTCTGATTATAAAGCGACTTTATCGTTCTGTCCAGTTATTTTTTTACACGAAATATCTGCTTCATTCCTGCTGTTTGATATGCAGAATCATCTGTTCTAACGATTCTTTAAACTGAACATTATCCTGCTTCTGGCGCTTTTTCGGTCCCTTAGTATGGTGACCTGCGCGACGAAATTTTGCTTTCATCTCTCGTTCTTCCAGTAAAAAATCCATTGTCTCCTGACGATATTCCCGGCCAGACGGACTTAAAGCGAATGCTCCCTTGCCAAGGACCATGGCAGCAAGCCCCCAGTCCTGAGTAACAACAATATTGCCGCTCTCAGTCAGATTAACAATCTTAATATCTGCTTCCTGTGAAGCATTGCCAACAACAATATGATGCGGCGATTGGACATGATGATTAAAACTGGCTATCGTAATCAAATCGATCCCTTCTGTTTCGCAAAGAGCCACACAATAAGCCAACACTTCTCGTGGACAAGCATCAGCATCAATGATCAATTTCATAAAAATTCACCTCCAACCGATTTATTTTACAAATAAATAAAATAAATTACAATTTTACAAATAAAATCCTTTACTTTTTCTATCATACAAGGTATAGTGTAGAGGTCCTTAGTTGAAAGACATAGTGAAGTTATTCGCTACCCTTCTCAAACTTAAGTTTCGAGTGGGAAGTACATGATTTTCCCTTAGCTATTGGGCAACAGATTTGAGGAGGTTTTATAAATGAACGAAGACAAAACATTAACTTGCCGTGATTGCGGCGCAGAATTCGTTTTCACTGCTGCTGAACAAGATTTCTATGCGGAAAAAGGGTTCACCAATGAACCTGGCCGTTGCCCTGCTTGCCGTGCGGCTCGCAAACAAAACAATGGTGGCGGATTCCGTCGTGGCGGCGATCGTCCGCAACGCGAAATGCATACTGCTGTTTGTGCAGCTTGTGGCGTTGAAACGCAGGTTCCTTTCCGTCCTACTGGCGACCGTCCAGTTTTCTGTCGCGACTGCTTCAGCAAAAACCGCTAATATTTAACAGCAATAAGAAAACTTCTTGCAATCAGGTATCTGTAAATTTACAGATACCTGATTTTTTATCATGTATCAGCACGGCTTGTGAATCTCCTGAATTTAGGCTACAATAACAGCAGTAAGTAATGAACACGGAGATGATCCTATGGAAAAAGAAATAAATCAGACCGTTATAGACTTTTATGCCGAACTTGGATTTGAAGAAACACAAATCGAAGAGGGCCTAACAGCACTGTGCTTCGAAATTAGCCCAGAAGAAAACTATGGCCTCATTACAAATGATAACGGGAACATCCCAGAAACGCTGCGCGAACCTGTTATCTTTGCCTGCTACACTCAAGCAGGATCCTTTTTATGGAGCACAAGCTTTAAAAATTCCTATTTAGTCCAGGAAACATGGATACAAGAACAAGAACTTTCGAAAAGATTTGAAGTTATAAAAGACTATCGAAAAAATAACGAAAATGACCCTCTTTAAAGAAAGTGCTTTACAAATTCACAAATATCTACCAACAATGCCGCAAATTTTGCGGCATTGTTCATTTTTAGGTAATAGTCCATTGCAAGATAGATTAGCCCTCTTTGCTATAGAAAAAAGGCCACCTTAGTGGCAGCCCTGAAACCGATCTTTTCTATCCGCATTAAAAAGCGAAATTGCCGTCTTCAAAAATAGCCACTTTCTCGCCATTAGCAGTAACACCAGTAATTGTCAAATCCTTGGTGCCAATCATAAAATCCTCGTGAATCAGCGAATCATTGACTCCCAGCTTTAATAGCGTTTCCTTATCCAACGTTTCACCCTCTTTGATACATACAGGATAGGCTTTGCCAATGGCTAGATGACAAGAAGCATTCTCGTCAAAAAGAGTGTTAAAGAACAACAAATTAGCGTTGGAAATAGGCGAATCATAAGGAACAAGCGCCACTTCCCCTAAATAACGCGAGCCTTCATCGACCTCAATCAACCGTTTTAATATATCATAGCCCTGTTCAGCCTGAAAATCAATAATCTTTCCAGCTTGAAAGGTAAGTGAAAAATGGTCAATTAAATTACCATTGTAATTTAAAGGCTTCGAACTGACTACCTTCCCATTGACACCTGTCCGCTTAGGCAAGGTAAAGACCTCTTCTGTCGGCATATTCGCAATAAATTCGACTCCTTCCGGCGTATATTCCGAACCACCCAGCCAAATATGATCTTCAGGAAGTTCAATCGTCAAATCAGTGCCAAGCGAATTTTTGTAATGGAGAAATTTAAAATGGTGCTCATTTAATAGATTCATTCTATGGCGCAAAGCCTGTTTATGTTCTTCCCAAGCCTGAACAGGATCGTTCGTTCCTACACGGACGGTCTGAAAAATCGCCTGCCACAATTTTTCTACAGCCTCAGCTTCCGAAACGTTTGGAAAAACTTTTTTAGCCCATGAAGCCGTAGGAATCGAAGCAATACACCAGGTATTGCGATTACTCATAAGTCTTTCCCGATATTCTTTGAGCGCCGTATTGCCTGCCTTCTGCACCTTAGCAACTCTATCAGGATTCACTTCTTTTAAAAGTTCCGGATCAGAGGCCGCAATCGTTAAAAACGCCGCCCCCTGTCTGACATAAGACACAAAAAATTCCTGCTGCCAGGCCGGATATTCCGAAAAAACCTCTTCTGGAGCATGTAAAAAGCGAAGCTTAGCAAACAGCTCATCTTTCCAGTTGAGCACCACATCACGTGCCCCTTCTAAATAAGCAATTTTCGCAGTCAGCCGCGCAAACTCGGCGCATTCAATGGGCGAAGAAATAACTAGTGTCTGACCAGGCTGAATATTAATGCCTGTTTTAATAATAAGACGAGCATATTTTTCTAATAACTCACTATCCATCATAAAACCCCCTTCATCTTGTCTCAACATCCTTGATTCGCACTAGAAAAGCATCGATCTTGCCTGGTGAACCTTCTACTTCAAAATCATTGACCCATTGGCAATTTGGACGGAAATGCGTATCAACTAAGGTTATTGTAACACCACATTCATCTGCTATGCGTTGAACTTTTTCAGCTACAAGTAACGTAGACAAAGCCACAGAACCCGTGAAGTTGCTATTTATCATGCTCATTCTCCTACAAATGATTTTCTTTTTTCATGGTGCACGGCTTTTAAGATCTGCCTGTGCTTCCAAATGGCCAAAATCACTTATTTTAATTCTACAGAATGTCGCGGTTTCCTCTTATTAGGGCTAATTTGCAATTCCCTGATAAACGAAAATGCCATCCGAACAAGGCGGATGGCATTCATAGCTCTGGACAAAAAATCATTTGCTCTTATAAAAATCCAACGCATTACAAACCGTTCGAAACATAATTTTGGCACCAATAAGCAACGCACTTTCATCAATCTCAAAATCCTGATTATGCAGCGGAGCTCCTTCTTCACCCGGTTTGCTTGCTCCCAGCCAGAACAATGCACCAGGAACTTTTTCCAAATAGCGAGCGAAATCTTCACCACCCAAATTCGGTTCAATCTCCTTTAGCACACATTTTTCATCGATCACCTGACAAGCAGACTCAGCAACAAGTGATGTGGGCCCAGCCCAGTTATTCAAAATAGGATAGCCTGGCTGATAATCAAAAACATACTCTCCCCCATGAGCCTCAGTAACGCCTGCCATAATACGTTTCATATGTTCAGGAATAATTTGGCGGACCTTACTGGAAAACGTGCGAATCGTCCCTTCTAGAAAGGCTTCTTTGGCAATAATATTATAACGTTCACCACCCGTAATTTTACCAATAGACAAAGTCGCAATATCTAAAGGATTCATTTGCCGAGTCATCATATTATTGAATGACTGTATCACTTCCATCGCCATCATAATGGCGTCCAAGCCTTTATGAGGCATGCCTACATGGGCACTTTTCCCTAATAGTTTAATGGAAAAGCGATCAGATCCAGCCATAAGCGGACCCGGCTTAATGCCAATAGAACCACAAGGCAGCGAAGGCCATAAATGAAGGCCAAAAATAGCATCTACCTTCGGATGTTCCAAGACGCCGTCAGCAATCATCAGCTTAGAACCACCAATTGGAGCAGCTTCTTCAGCCGGCTGAAATATCAGTTTTACACTCCCCTGAAAATGCTGTCTATTTTTCACCAAAAGTTCCGCGACCCCTAACAAAATCGCCACATGTCCGTCATGACCACAAGCATGCATCACACCTGGAACCTTGGAACTATAGGATTTATTCTTAGGTTCTGTTATAGGCAAAGCATCCATGTCCGCCCTAAGAGCAATCACGGGTCCGGGCCCTTGTCCTTGAACAGTACCACATACACCATAATGGTCTTTAAATACTTGAACATCAATACCTAGAGACTGTAAAACACGAATAATTCGCTTTGAAGTCTCTTTCTCCTGCCGGCTTAATTCCGGATATTGATGGACCTCACGTCGCAATTGAATCATGCTTTCTAGTAATTTACGATCAAATTCTTCATTCATTACCAAAACCTCCCATAAAGATAAGACACACATTATAAATCAATTCCGGTCTATTAATGGATATGTCCTTTAATAGTAAAAATAATATGTTACTATTATAAGTTAATTTACAAACAATTAAAAGGTCTTTCTTAAAAATACGCTTATCTAACAAAAGTTTGATTTGATTTTATTTATAAACTGCCATGTTTCTGCACAATTTTATCAACTAACAGTCTGTAAATTTTACGAGGCCGCCCTTTATAAAGGGCTTCTTCATGCGAAACCTCAGCGAGACCGTGCTCAACTAGAATACCTAGCAACCGCCTGGCACTGCGTGGTGTAATGGACAAAGGGGTCGCCAATTCATCGGCACCGATTGTTTCTGTATCCAATTTATCCAGACTGGCAAGAAGCCTATTCATAGTTGTTACACTAATCTGCAGTTGCTTAGCTAAGCATTGCGATAAGGAAGCGTCAGGACGCAAAGAATATTTTAAGTAAGTATCTGAACTCAACGGACCAAGCACTGTCCCCTCGTCTAAGACGACCATCCAGTGACCTTTTCCGGTATGTCTGGCAAATCCCAATGCCTTATAAGCATTTTTTTCAGCAGCATGAGCCGTTGGCCCAAAACCAATGCCACCACTGACTGGCACCGACAATAACTGAGTCAGTTGTTCTTGAATGGGAACCACTGTAAACCCCTGGGTCACCTCTTCAACAGCCCCACGTGTAGAATAAATCGTATAATGACCGGGACCATGAATATCAATGGAACCCTGCACCATTTCCGTATATTGAATAAGCAATGGATAGAGTTTTGCCTCCAGCCGTTTTACTTCATAAGTTGAAGAAGCATCACGAATCACACCAGCATAATCATCAATGACAATCTGTTGGATAGAAATTTGACTGCTTTTAAATTTAACTGCTTCCACCATTTGATAAGCCATGTCCAAAGCGGTACGCACATTGGAACGCAGCGGTCGAATACGAAAAACAGGTATCCCCCTGTCTTTGAGGGCATAATAGGTTGAATAAAATGAAGTAACAGCCAGTTTTGTTTTGCCGCTTTTCCATAATTGATAGTGATATTCCGTCATATCTGCTGCAGAAACAATGCCTTCACAATCAAACGTACGAATAGGATCAAGAGGTACTTCCAGATCAGACAGCGTCTCAGCAATATCTTTTTCACTGACCATATCGAAGCTAATTCGATTCACATCCAGTTTTTCCTGATTGGCAATCTCCAATAGAACACGATATAAACTAGAACCTGCATGAGGAATGGAAAGCATGGGCTGCTTAATAATATTCGCAGCAATAGCATGACTATAAGGAACTTTGCCTGAAAAGAGCCAACCGTCAGGCAACCCATTATGTGCAGCCAAAATTGTCGGCACTTCTTCAGCCACCTTATAGGTAAGTGCCATAATATCGATCTTCTCGCTATATTCCTTCGCCACTTCACTAATTAGCTGAACCGAATCAGCTGGCCCGACTACAGCAATTGTTATCTTTCTCATACAACATCCTCCATGATCATTCGTGCAATCAATACTGAATGTCCACTCATTTTTCATAGCCTGCTCTGCTTGATTCAAGCGTATCACGTTTTTGTTGTTTTTCGCTCTTTATCTTCAATATCCTGCTCAAAAAAAACAATCCAAATTACAAGACGGAACTTTTTTCTATATTCCTGTTATTCATGGTACAATAAGGATAATAAAAAAAATTCGGAGGTATGAAAATGAAACAACTTACAAAATATTTCTTGACCTTGTTATTACCCCTCGTTTTTGCCGCCTTTTCTCTACCAACCGTTCATGCAGAAGCCATTCCATCAAATGTACCACAAGAAACATTAAAGGTCCATGTCATTATTGACCAGCCCGACCTGTTCTGGAATTATTCTTTTCTGACAAAAGATGCCGATCTTAGCAAACCAGAGACAGTAAAACTGGTCTGGGGTACAGGGGAATCTCATCGGCAAGAAAAAGCCGAGGTCATTGTAAGTCAGGGAAAAAAATCTGGGCAGCTATCTATTACAGCAAACAGAGGCGCCCTCGTCAATCTTCAAATTGTTGTGTGCGATGCTCACAATACAAAATATGGCTCGATGAGTTTTCAAGTTCGTAACAATGGACAAACACAAGACATTACTGTTGCCCCCCCTGATTCTTCGGAACCAAAAATTGATTTAGGCAGTAATGTACAATAATAATTTAAAAATCAAAAAAACGTTCTCTAAAAAGAGAGCGTTTTTTTGTCATAAAAAATGAACTTGACCATTTTCTAAAGACTGAATACGAGCCAGCGACTCCACACGATAGCCCGCTGCAATTAATTTTTGCGCGCCAGGCTGAAAGGACTTTTCAATCACAATGCCAATACCCACAACCTTCGCTTGTGCCTGCTGAATGATATTAGCCAATCCAAGAGCTGCTTCACCATTTGCTAAAAAATCATCAAGAATAAGCACCTGGTCCTCCGCAGATAAAAACCGTTTGGACACGATAATATCATTTGATTCCTGCTTGGTATAGGAATAAACCTTCGCCCAATACAATTCTTCATCAAATGTAACTGATTTTCGCTTACGCGCAAATACAATCGGGACATTTAGAATCACGGCTGTAGCCATCGCAATAGCAATGCCGGAAGATTCGATCGTCAGGATTTTCGTAATCTTCTCGCCTTTAAAACGTTCCACAAATTCTTCGCCGATTTTCATCATTAAGGCCGGATCAATTTGGTGATTTAAAAAAGAATCCACTTTCAGTACCGAATCACTTAATACTAATCCTTCAGAACGGATTTTTTCCTGTAATAATTTCATCATAGCCTCCCATGATTGTCCTGCACAAAAAAATAAAATAGCCCAAGCAAGAAATTCCGCTGTAGTCATGAAAGCGAAATCCCCCACTAAGGCTGCTATTCTATTGGCGTAGCGCAATAAGTTATACCCTTCTACCACATGTTCATCGTGACTATGTGGAATGCTCCGTATAGTTTCACTTCTAGCCAAATGAGTGTGCTTGCCTCTTACGTATTTACGTATGAATTAGATTTTAACAGTCACCCTTCCCCCTGTCAATAGTCCTACAAACAATCTCCATCTAAAATTTGCGAATAAAAATCAATCATTATTCGCCCTAGCCGTAATAATGCTGAAATCTTCGACCGGAATAAGGCGGATAACGCAGTGTTGAAGGTGCCGCTAAATTACCCAAATTATTAGCAAGAAATACGGACAAAAGATCCGTATAATCCGAAGGCAGTTCTTTTGCAACACCCGTTGTTTTTACGCCAGGAATAATGTGAGAATCATAAAAGAGAACAGGCGTATTCGGCAAATAGTAAATATAAGGATTCTTTTTAAAATAATGAACATAATCGCTCCAGACAGGATTATAAAAAACAATCATGATCCTTTTCTCCTTTCCAATCGAATCCCAATCAGGTTTTCTATACTATCTTATGTCACTAGGGCTATTGGGTAACAGTTTAGCAAAACAACTTATTTTTTAAATAGCAAACAAGCAGGAGTTGCTTCCGAATAATATTCTTCAGCTAAAACTCCTGCTTGGTGAAAATCGGACATTTCAGGAAAACCTACTTGCCGCTAATATATGAGCAGTTTTAATTGCTAACAGGATTTAATAATACGTTCCTCAAAAAATCTACACAGGATCAGTTTTTATCATTTTTTTACGCAATACATTGAACTTTTCTGTTAATCTTTCTACAACGACAAATAATACGGGAATGAGAAAGATTCCCAGCGATGTAGCCGTTAACATGCCCCCTACGACTGCATTTCCCATCGAGTTTCTAGCACTGGCACCTGCACCTGTGGCAATCGCCAGCGGAATACAGCCAATAATAAACGCCAATGAAGTCATCAAAATGGGTCGAAGTCTTATTTTAGCCGCTTCAATAGCAGCTTGATGAATACTCATTCCCTGACGAACTCGCACTGTTGCGAATTCAATAATAAGAATGGCATTTTTCGCAGCCAATCCAATGAGCATGACCAACCCAATTTGCATATAAATACTATTCTCCAAATTTCTTAGATATTGAAACAGGAAGGCACCAAATATGCCTAGCGGAACGGCTAACAATACTGCAAAAGGAATACTCCAACTTTCATAAAGGGCTGCCAAGCACAAAAATACGAAAACAAGTGCCATTCCAAATACAACGGGTGCTCGATTGCTTGAAAGCTTTTCTTCCCGACTCTGGCCAGACCATTCATAAGTATAACCGCTGGATAATGTCTGAGATGCTACCTCCTCCAATGCGCTGATGGCCTGCCCTGAACTATATCCCGAAGCTTGACTACCACTAATTTTTACGGCTTTCAGCCCATTATAGCGGGTAATCACTGACGGCGAATTAATCGTAGTCGATTTAATCAGTGTATTTAGCGGAACCATCGTCCCACTGGAACTTTTCACGCATAACGCTCTTAGCGCATCAACATCACCGCGAAAGGACGTATCAGCCTGTACGATAACCTTGTAAGTACGACCAAATTTATTAAAATCATTCACTTGGCTACCGCCAAGGTAGATTTGTAAAGCAGTAAATACATCATCCGTCGCAACACCCATTTTTTCAGCCTTTTCCCGTTCTACCTCAAATTGGTATCCTGGTGTATCAGCTTTAAAATTACTGGCAATGGAACCAATTTCAGGGCGTTGTTTTGCAGCAGCAATAAATTTTTGCGCCATACTATCTAAGTCATCCAAAGAACCGCCACTGCGGTCTTCCAACATGAGCGTAAAACCACCCACCATGCCAAGTCCGGGTAATGCCGGCGGATTAAAGGAAATAACATTACCTGCCGGCAAATGGCTTCCTCCTAACATGGTCTGCATCATTTCCTGGTTTACCTTTAGCTCCGGTTTTTCGCGTTCCGTCCAGGGTGTAAGACAAACAAACATCGCACCGCCACTTGATTTCGTTCCGCCGCCGAGCAAGTCCATGCCAGAAATGGACATTACATTCAACACGCCCGTCTGGGCGGTAACCTTCTGCGTCAATTCTTGCATCGCTTCCATTGTACGATTCAAACTAGAAGCTTCAGGCAGGGTAAGCGAAGTAATATAAAACCCTTGGTCTTCATCAGGCACAAAAGACGATGGAACTAACTTATAGAGCCCACCAGTCAAGATCAAGAGCACGACTAATAAAATCATACAGAGCCGAGATTTGGCTATCAATTTAGCTAAACCTATTCCATACCGTTCGATACTTTCTTCAAACCAACCGTTAAACCTTGCAAAAAAGTTTTCCAAAGCCCCTTGTGGTTTATGAGCATGATAAGGCTTAAGTAACAATACACAAAGAGCTGGAGTAAGCGATAAGGCCACAATAGCGGATAAGACCATCGACACGCAAATTGTAAGCGCAAACTGTTTATATAGAATTCCCATCATCCCACCAAAGAATGCCACAGGAATAAATACCGCTGCCAATACAAACGCAATAGCAATAACCGGACCAGATACTTCCTTCATGGCCTTGCGAGTCGCCAATAGCGGCGTTAAATCATCATAACGCATATTATGCTCGACTGCCTCAATCACAACAATCGCATCATCAACAACCAAACCGATGGCCAAAACCATAGCAAACAAAGTCAATGTATTGATGGTAAAACCTAATATCGTAAACATCCCAAAGGTCCCTAATAGAGATACGGGTATGGCCAGCAACGGAATCAAGGTTGCACGCCAACTCTGTAAAAATAGAAACACCACAATTACAACCAAAAGTAAGGCTTCCGCAAAACTTTTGGCTACTTCAATCATCGATTCACGCACAAAATCCGTATTATCCACAACAATTTTATATTGTAAATCATCTGGAAAATTCTGTGCCGCTTTTGCCAAAACCTTTTTTACATTACCAATAGTCTCTAAAGCATTGGCATCGCTCGTTAATTCAATGGCGAAGCCAGCACTTTGATGTCCATTCATTAAACTGCTATAAGTATATTCTTTACTGCCGAATTCCACGCGAGCAATATCTTTCAGGCGAATAAATGAACCATCTGACTTGGCAAGAACAATAATATTTTCAAACTCCTCTGGAGTCGACAAACGTCCCTTGACCTTAACAGTATATTGAAATTCCTGTTGGGAAGTGACAGGCATGTTTCCGATGGCACCGGCAGCAGCCTGAGTATTTTGCGATTCAATCGCTGTAACGACTTCACTTGTCGAAACACCTAACCGTGACATCTTGTCCGGCTGCAACCAAATTCTCATACTATAATCTGAACCAAATTGCGATACGTCGCCAACCCCTTTGACTCGCTTAATGTCATCCATAAGATAAATACTGCCGTAATTTTTGAGGAAATTGGCATCATAAGTATTATTCGGTGACCAAAGTGTAAACATTAACGACATTTCCTGAGATGCTTTTCTTGTTGTAACCCCCGTCGATTGAACCGTACTTGGCAGCGAAGCATTCGATTCTGACACACGATTCTGTGTTTGGACAGCTGCTGTATCAGGATTCTCGCCTGACTCAAATTGAACACTTAACGAATAGGAACCCGCGTCAGTACTTGTCGACGACATGGAAGACATTCCCTCAACTCCGTTAACTTGTTGTTCCACAACCTGGGCCACCGACTGATCCACAACATCCGCATTGGCTCCTTGATAACTCGTACTCACAGATACTGTGGGCGGTGAAATTTGCGGATACTGCGCAACAGGTAGATTCACAGCCGCCGTAACACCAATTATAGTAATAATAATCGATAAAACAATCGCAAAAATAGGGCGATTAATAAAAAACTGCGCCATATAAATCCCCCCTACTGCTCGACCGGATTAGTTAGTTCATCCGGTCCCATCATCGTTACCTCTAGCATCATACCTGTTTTTGCCTTATCCATGCCTTCTACAACCACACGGTCTCCTGCTGTAAGCCCTTTTTCAATCAACCACAAATTGCCAATTTTCGCACCCAACTCTACAGCCCGGCTCGCCGCTTTGTTATCGTCTGTGACAACAGTGACAAATGTCTTACCCAGCAATTCTTTTACTGCCCGCTGGGGAATCAATAAGGCTCCTTGCAGCATTTCCCCTTGCGCGCTAACTTTAGCGAACATTCCCGGAATCAATAGACGCTGAGGATTACTAAACGAAGCCTTCAACGTAATCGTCCCTGTCGTATCGCTAATTCCTTTGTCAATCTGCTCAATAGAACCAACTAAGGGATATTCTGCTCCATTACTTAACGTCAATTTGATGTTATTTTTAAAACTATCAGGCAAAGTACCATTGCCTGCCAATGCAAACTTCAAATACTCATTTTCACTCATACTAAATTGAACCCATACCGGGTCCATGGAGGACACAGTCGCCATTGTTGTCGATCCAGCCGTTACATAGTCACCAATACTTAAATCATTTACATCGATTCGTCCATCTACAGGTGAAACAATTAACGTATCTTGTTCATTCTCCTCTGCTTCTTGCAGTTTGGCCTCATTGGCTTCCATGTCCGCCTGATACTGCTCTACTTGCGATGCCTGCGTATCTACCGTTTGCTGTGCAACACCTTTCATAGCAGCCAAGTGCTGATATCTGTCCAAATCAGTTTGCGCATTATTTAGCTGAGCACGCGATTGATTCAGCGTACCTTGAGCGGAACGAATAGCGGACCGATACTGCTTATTGTCCACTCGAAACAAGGGTTGCCCCTTGTAAACAATATCCCCGCCCTTGACCATTTTCGCCACGATATTTCCCGACACTTTCGACATGATTTTTACCTCATTTTCCGATTGCACCTTTCCGGTAAATTCATATTGTAGAGCCGTATCCTTCTGAATGACTTGCATCGCCTTTACTTCTACCGTTTGAGGCAGTGCTACGACTTGTTTTTTCGCCAAGAGACGATGACCGAACAATCCTGCAATGGCTACTACCACAACAACAGCCAAAATCCAATGATATAGTCTTTTTGAACGTTCTATTCGCACTTGCAATACCTCCTGATTATCACCTAATATATATGTATACCGGGCTATTTTACCGGCATCCCCATGGCCTGCTCTAATTCTGCCTGATTCGTATTGTAGTCATAAAATGCCTGAACATAATTCTTTTTCGCCGTGTTAAGCGATAAAACATCATCAAGCAAATCCAGATTGGTGCCCATTCCAACGTCATATTTTGCTTGCTCAATTGTTAAATTCTCCTGGGCCTGATTCACAGATACCTTATTGGTTTCAATCCGTTTCTCTGCTTCCTTCATGCTAAGATAATACTGCCGTACAGCCAATAAAATAGAATCACGCTCTGTCGCCGCTTTATCCGTAACCATGTTCACATTATGTTCGGCTTGACGAACTTTTGTGTCCGTTAACCCCGAATCAAAAACATTCAGAGATGTTGTTAATTTTACTAACCAGTTATTATTCTTCATTCCCGGCAAGTGGTCATTATACCAGTCTTCTTCAGCAGTCAAATTCACTGTAGGTGAATAACCGCTCTTAGCAATTTTCACATCATATTGAGCACTTTTTATTTTGGCGTCATACTGCGCAATTTCCGGTCGGTGAATCGCAGCGTATTGGATACATTGTTCCAGCGTTAAATCATATTTTTTATAACCAAACTTTTCGTTTAATTTCAATTCCGTACCATGAGGCATGCCAATGGCATTATTAAGCGTCGCTACCGCGTTATTATAATTATTTTGTGCTTTGATTAAAGTATCCTGAGCCGACGCCAAATTAACCTGACTAGACAAAATATCTGTCTTAGCAACCAGCCCCAAGTCGAACTTTTTCTGGACCAAATTCAGATGATCCTCGTAATTCGCAACCGTCTCTTGATCCACCTGAACCTCCTTATCATATTCCATCACCGTAAGATAATCCGAAATCACATTCATCTTCAATTGCTGTTTCGCTACGTCAACATCAAGGTCGGCTACATCCAAATCTATTTTTGCCTGCGCAATCTGATTCTCAAGTTTTTTGCCGGAATAAACGGGAAGTGTCAGCGCCACCTGATTATCAAATTCAGTAGTATAAGAATAGTTTGGGGAGTAGCTGGATGGAGGCGTATTATACCGCTCATCATTGTGAGTATAAGTTACAGAAACGCCCTTATTGTTTTTCGCCTGTTGCAAAGCCCAATATGATTTTTCTCTGGCAGACTTTGCATATTGAATGTCATGATTGTTTTTTAACGCCAAAGAAATACTGTCTTCCAAAGATAATTCCAGCGGTGCTGCTAGTACAACTTGATGCAACGTCATGGATGCGACCATAAGGATAAACACTGCAAAATATTGCTGATATCTGTTCATAACTCAACCTCCAAATAAAATCACTGTGTTTTATATAATAGCAAATAAACGTTACAGTTTTATGTATATTGCTTCTTCAAAAGCCAGGCAGAAATTTGCATGGCTTTATCCTGTAATTTTTTTCGAAATGTCCCTTACATATTTGACAAAAAAGCATAAAAGGAATAGACTAATAATACACTAGTAAACTATTTACTAGTGTATTATTAGTCTGTTCATAACTTCCATAGTAAGCAGATTTTTATAAAAACATTGAGGAGTGATAGCATGTTTGGAAAAATTTTAGTTCCTATCGATGGCTCAGTGGAAGCATTAGCAGCAACAAGATATGCTCGAAAAATAGCCGAAAAATTTAGCAGTGCCGTAACCTTGATCCATATCATTCAGCATTCTGCTTACCTTGTGTCAGATAATCATCAATTACCAAATTCCGTAATCAAAAGTTTGGATGACAGAGGAAATCAAGTTTTAGCAGAAGCATTAGAAATTTTTCAGGATTTTGATGGTCGAGTAACAAGTCGCATCGAATATGGCCACCCCGGCATAAAAATTACGGAAATCAGTAAGGAAAACAATTATTCATTAATCATTATGGGACGTCGCGGTATGAGTGATGTTGCCAAACTCTTAATCGGCAGTGTCAGCAATTATGTACTTCACTATGCACTATGTCCAACATTAATCATCCGCGACAACGACTAATTATTGATGGCATTTCTCCTGCTACGGGCGGTGATTGTTTGCTTTTTTAAGCCTATATCGTTATGATGTATTTGTGCAAAAAATATTAGGAAAGACACTAGAAATCTCAGTTAACAATGGACTTTCCTGAATAATTAGGAGCTTACATGGAAAAAACAGATGCCTTGGTTCGTCAACTCTACCAAACCACCCGTATTATTACCAAAGAATTAAATCGCCTATTAGGACAATATGAACTTCATAGTTCTGAATGGACAGTCATTGCAAGCATAAGGGAAAAAGGCGTTGTATCGCAAATTATACTCGCTGAACATTTAAATATCGAGCCTTCCGCCATATCTAAAAGTTTAGTTGCATTAGAAAAAAAAGGACTCATTAAACGCGAAGAAGGTTCCGACAAACGTGCAAAAATGGTTTCTTTAACTTCAAAGGCCCTTGCCCTCTATCCTAAGTGGGAAAAAATTGTTAGACAGCATCGAAAACAAATTTTACAAGGAATTTCCGATGAAAAACTAAGTGACCTATTTCTAACCTTCGAAACCATTTTTTCCAATGCACAGGACATAAAAAAATAAGCGGCAATGCGGTAATAAACTAGAATATTCTTCTTTAAAACAAAGGAATCTGTGTACTTTTAAGAGATTTGACTAGTCTGTCCGTTATTTTATCATTTATCCCAGGCTGACCAATCAACAAAGGGGAATGAACATCATGGCAGCAACGATTGTTTTGAACCATCGTGTCATTCAATGTAGCATAGCAATATATACAACCATGAAAACAGCTGTTGTACGCCCCTATATCAACGCTCTCGATACATCCACATGCTTGCCGTTGATTTTTATCTTTTTTTGAATTAATGGCATATCCGGTAATAGATTCAATGGTCTTTTGATCAATGCAAGCTGTATGATGAATGCCATATTGACTAAGGTCGATTTCTTCAGAACACGTTTCTAAAATAATCTGGTTTTCTTTAGCAATATCAGCAAAGCCTTGGGCAATTTTATTCATATTGTCAATGCCGACTTCATTACCAATAATTTTTTTCGCTAGTTTCCCTATTTTGGCATAGATATCGACATAACTAAAGACACATTTCGTTGTATAACCACAAAGCTCATAACACAACTTGTCAAAAGACTGTAAATGATATTTAACAGAGAAGCGTTCATTAATAATAATAGGATCATAACGCCAGATAACTCGCTGCTTTCCGATTCTCTTGCTCAATCTTTTAAAGCCTTGTAAGATTTCCTGTTTATCACCTAAGTTCCTTTCAAGGCTGCGATCATAAGGGGTCAAGGTGAACTGAAAATAATAAGAATAGCCCATCCCATCGATTGTGTCTAAACTTGGCAGCATGGGCTGGGCATTTTTAGTCCAAAAAACAATACAATCTACCTTATCTGGAGTTAAGAGAATATTACTAATTTGCTTGGAGTTTAGGGGATTTTTCACATAAACAAACCCTGCTTTTAAACGATTTACAAACCACTCCGAATAAAAGGCCGGAATATCTGTTCGCCGACTAGCACTTATAATCATCTTTGATCACCCGTATCGCTTAATTTTCATTAATCTTATTCTAACACGCCATGTAATGATCGAAAATACAACAAGATTCTTAAATATAGCGTTTTTTCTGACATTTTGTAATTACTTGACAGCAACGTAAAAGAAATAATATACTAGTTAATATTTCACCAGTATATTATTTTTAGAAATAAGAGGTGACCGACGAATACAAATAAGTAAGTTAAATATATGACTAAATGCATCTCAATTTTACTCAAAAAGGATGGAAAAATGACAATTAATAACGAAAAATTATGGACAAAGGATTTTATTTTATTTACCATTTCTAATACTTTCTTATTTAGCGGTTTTCATATTTTGCTGCCAACCCTTCCTATTTATGTTCTAAAACAAGGCGGAACAAGTACAGATGTTGGACTATTATCGGCAATTTTTGTTTTTTGTGCAATACTCATTCGTTTCTTTACGGATTATGGAATAAGTAAATGGGGTAAAAAGTATTATTTATATATTGGATGTATATTATGCTTTGTTGCTGCCATAAGTTATACCTTAGCGACTACTGTACCTCGTTTGCTCTCCTTGCGGGTAGTCCACGGTATCGGTTTCGGTATCGCCACTACTCTGTATGCTACGATTGTATCCGACATACTCCCAAAATCGCGTCGCGGTGAAGGAATCGGTTACTTTGGCCTGGGTACCACTCTTGCAATGGCCGTCGCCCCCGGCCTTGGAGTATGGATTGTGGATAACCTCTCTTTTAACAATCTGTTTATTGTAGCAACGGTTAGTCAGATTATTGGACTTTTGAGCATGAGCCTTTGTTCTATTCCTGATGATCGAACAGTCCATTCACAGACTCTGGAAAAATCTTCTCTTATGGAGAAGCTAATTGATAAACAGCTTCCATTTCAAGCATTTCTTACGATACTCTTCGGTGTTTGTATCGGTGGAGTTTTAAATTTCATCGCTTTATTAGCCAAGGAAGTTCATATTGCGAACGCAGGCTATTTTTTCCTGGTATGCACCCTATGTATCTTTTTATCACGGCTAGTAACGGGAAAAATATTTGATAGAAAAGGCCCGGCCTGGGTTATCTTACCTGGAACAATATTATTTTTACTGGGTTTTATCGTTCTAGCACAAAGTAGTAGCATGACCTCTTTCCTAACAGCGTCTGCATTGTACGGATTTGGTTATGGAACAATTTTTCCTGCAATACAAACCTGGATGTTTAATCTTGTACCAGCATCTAGACGAAGTGCGGCCAGCGCAACCTTTTATAATATGGTGGACGTTGGCAACGGCATAGGTTCCATTGCCTTAGGAATGCTCGCGGAAAAACTCGGCTATGCTTCGATTTATTGGTGCTCTGCTATCATTATGGGCATTTTCCTAATCAGCTATATAGGATTCGTAATCAATAAAAATCAAGAATTGGCGGATAATCCGCAAGATGTTGAGGCAAAAGGATAACTTTTTTCCGAAGCTGTAAAGATACTCGTTTTATCGTTTATGAAGGCTTAGTATCCAGTTATCTAATATTCCTGCCGCTAGCCTATCTGTTTGCTGTAAAATTAGGCTACGGCGTGTACGGTGGTTATGTGGCCTTCTTATTATGGTGCATGACCGACTGTACAGCACTTGCCTTTCGGTTTTATCTACAAAAAAAGCCACGTACAATCTAATATAAATGTTACTTAAATATTCATGCTCAAACTTGTGTTAGCACTCTATATTCCTAAAATTTACTATTGCAAATAAGTGATAAACCGCTTTACAATGAACAAAACAGTTTCATCGCGTTGCAGCAGATTAAAATAAAGGAGGCGTTGCATATGAATGTTACGGGAGAACAAAAAATGCTGGCAATTTTAGCTCATCTTGCTTATCTCTTAGGAGGATTAGGATTCATTATTGCGCCGCTAGTCATTTTTCTGATCAAAAATGAGGACTCTTTTGTACATGAACATGCAAAACAAGCCTTAATTGCCCATTTAGCTATTTTAGCTGCTACGATAGTGAGCGGAATATTATGTGTTGTAGTAATTGGTCTGTTACTACTCCCCGTTATCGGCATCCTTTGGCTGCTACTGCTCATTACTTCCATCATCGCCGCAATTAAAGCAGCGGACGGTCAGCTTTATGAATATCCTTTTATTCAGCACTGGGTAAAAAAAATATAAAAATAAGAACACACAAAAAAACACTAAGCCGTTTAAAACTTAACGTTATAAACGGCTTAGTATTTTTTCATATCATCCTGCTTTAGCAGACTTAACTCTTTTGATTCAACCGGTTTCCAGTAAAACTTATCCACTGGTCATCATATGATTTACGCAAATTTTTTTCAGAATTGACCCGATGCAGATCAGCAACAATATTATCCCGCTCAGCCTTGGCAGCTTCTACCGCTTCATTATTATCCTTTATAATCTCTTGTTGCTTTGTGTTAATCAGCAAGACTAGCTTCTCCACTTCATTAGTTGTTCCGTTGCTTACAGTATTATCAACCTCTTTATTGAACACCTCTAATGCTTGCAAATATTGAGCCCGTTCCTGCAAAAGCCGTAATAATCCCTTCATTTTTCGCTGATGAATGAACCGGATTTGAATTTTAGTATTCGTACTGATTTTTTGAAGAATATCCAGTTTCTTTTTCAACCGTTCATACGACTTTGTTCCTGCTTGTATCATCATACACCTACCTTACTCAAGAGCTGGCAAATGAAGAAAGAAAAGACGACTGAGATGATAATTTTTCCAAAGCAGTTTCCATATTGGTAAACTGGGTGTAATAACGGTTTTCTTCATTATTGATACGTTTTTGCTCTGCCGTAATTTTATCGGCTAAGGTATTCATTTCTTTTGTCAGACCATTCGTTGTTTCTGAAGCATCGCCCGTCGTCCCCGCCTTTTCAATCAGCAGCCCCTTGGTGCCATTTGAATCACGCACCGTTCCGATATTATCCTGTAAAATATCATATAGCTTATAGGCCAAGCCCTCTTCACGTGTCCTGGTATTTCTTTCGCTGCTGTTAAGCGTCCGTACGGTAATGGTTCCCGGATAAGTTGTTGATTGCTGAATAAAAAAGTTCATTACACCTTGAGGATCATTACTTATCGCCTTTCTTAACTTATCTTCATCAATATAGAGTTTTCCCTTTTCCGTATATTTACCGGTAGTAATTCCAAGTTTAATCAAGCTCTCCGACTGTCCGGAAACGGAAGACATCAGCGCACTTCTCATATTATAAACCATACTATCTAATACTGAGTCCCGTTCCAGTAAGCCAGTCTGGGCTTTTTTATCCCAATTGGTTCTTTCCGTTTCTGACATAGCTTTTTGTTGGTCATCGGTAAGTGGTAGATAATTCTTGTCATAACTTTCCGATATTTTATCATTTACTTCCTTAATAAGCGTGTTATAACCAGTAATAAAATTACTAATTTTAGTATAGATACCATCCACATCCTGTGCGATATTAACCGAAGCAGCATCCGATGTTACCTTGTTTGCAGTATAGGTGACCCCGTCCTGGGTAAATGAATTGGAACTGCGGGTCAGTCTTTGCCTATCCAATACCACCTGCGCGTCCTTACCTTCAGTCGGGATAGTCAGCACTCTTGACACAAAGGTACCGCTAGTATCCGCTATGCTAAGTGTCTTACCGGCGCCGGTACTATTGGCGGTTATCACCAATTGATCGAAGTTTTGATCATATTTCATCGTCACATTAGCATCTGTATCTCTATTAATTGTATCGATCATGTCGCCGAGAGCTTCGCTTTTATCGAAAGAGAACTTCTTACCATTGATTGTAAATTCTATTTCCCCTGATGAGGAATCAAAAGCAAAGGGCGACTTCAGCTTCCCGGCAACCGTCGCCAGGGTATCCGACATACTCAGCCGATTTGACAGATTTGAACCGGCATTAAAACCGAGCGCGCTGAAAGCTCCTTTGGCAGAAGCGTTATTGACGGTAATACTACCGACACCGCTATTAGCGGTAGGGACAAATTTCAAACAACCGCTGTCTTCACTAACCGTAATTTTATTAATGGTCGTGCCGCTGCTGTCGTTGGCTGTGCCGATAGCCTTATTCATGGCGGCCTGCACATACTGCACGCCAGTTTGTGCAGAAGAATCATAGGCAGAATCAAAGGTTACCGTCCGGACAGTTCCATCCACCTTAATAGTAAAGCTTTTTCCCTTGAGAGAATCATAATCCGGCATGCCAGAACCTGACACATCTTTAGTAACGCCGCTGTTGCTTGCCTGCGTAGCAGCAGTAGCCAACTGGCTAACGGACAGAGTGTGAGTCCCTTTGACTGCATCGCCGTTCGCTATAGCCGAAACGGCGCTGTTATCACTGGTAACCTTAAATTGCTGAAAACTACTTTGCCTCAATATACTGTCCGACGACGCCAAATTCAAGTATTTATCGGAAAAAGCTGTAATGTCGCTAATTATTGTCCGGTACTGTTCCTGTTTCCATTTATCAATTTGATTCGTTTGTTTCAACTTATTCAGTGTTCCGGAATCCGCACTTATAAGTTTCTGAACCAAAGAATCCACATCCACACCAGAAGATAAACCACTGAATCGCGTGACACCATTAACCGTAGTTGGACTGGTTGAAGAACTAGACGACATGTTTTCTCCCTCCTTTGTCTATTCTGCTATATTCTCTGCTAACTGATATAATCCAACAAGCTTTTGCTGGTGGCTTTAGCGGCAGCAGCCAGAGAACTTTCGTAAACCACCTTAGCTGCAGCTACTTTGGTAATTACTTCGGCTGCATCAACCGATTCGTTGGTCGCCATTAATTTTGTATAAACGGTATTGTCATCCCCCAGCCGGTTGGTGGCAATAGAGGCCGTATTCTCCCTTGCTCCTAAGCTTGAAGTCACAGACGAAATCCGGTCAAGATCGGTATCCAAATCGCCGAGAATGCTGGTAAGGGTAAAGGCAGTCGGTTTGGCAGTCCCTCCGGCAGCTGTCGTGGCTGTCCCGACATAGGCAGTCAAAGCGCCGCCTGGCGTTCCGTCAGATACGACAACTGCACTGGAAGTACTGGTCGAAGCTGACGTAAATACAAGCTGATTGCTGCTGTTAAGGGAAGCACTAACCTTTCCGCTTAATGAGGTCGAGCTAATTCCTTTATTAACTGCAGCAACAAAAGCCGCCGACGATGCATAAGCTCCGGGCGGAATGGTAAGCTCCTTTGACGCACCTCCATCCACAGCAAGTGCAAGCTTGTCATTGATACCTGCCGTAACGGTACATCCGCCGGAGGAAAGAGTGACAGAACCTGTTGCCGTACCGCTGGAAATGGATTGATAGCTTTTTTTACCATCCAAACCAATGAACAATTTATCCAAAGTAGCAAATAAATTGTTGCCCGAATCTGTACCGACTACATCCTGGCCTTCCACATTAACTGTAATCTGATTACCAAAACCAATATTATAATTCATAGCCTGTTTGACTCCATTGTTCTGGTATACATTACCGGAATTAGCCGCATAAGCATCAGCATAAATCGTAGAATTTACATCGGTGGATACCGGCCCGTTTAAATCCACTATTTTCCCCTTAAAGGTCACTCTAGCCACCGTATCCGAGCCAACCGTAAGCGATTTTTCCGTGTACGGCTCTGTATCTGTCTCGTAACCAGCGAAAACATACCGTCCAGCATAAGAGGTATTCAGAATCTGAATACCCGTCTTCTTCAGCTGTGCTACTTCCTGCTTAATATCATTTAGGTTCGAATCATTCATACTGCCAGTAGAAGCAGTCACCGTTAAGTCACGAATCTTCTGTACCACATCGTGCAAATCGCTTAAAGCGCCTTCGGTGACCTTCATCCAGGAAGTGGCATCGTCGACATTTTTCTGATACTGCCCTACGGTAGACACATAGTTTCGGTACTTAACCGCCTGGGTAGCTACTTCAGGATCATCGGAAGGCAATTGGATTTTGGACTGGGTAGACTCCTGCTGCTGCGCCTTATCCAGGCGTTGCATATTATTGCTAATATTATAGAGACTGTTTGACATCATCATATTGCTTGTTACTCTCACAACAATCCCTCCTTACTTACTTTTTGCGATTAGATATTCACCATATCAATCGTTTTGGCATAAATCTCGCTCCAGATACTCACCATCTTGGAATTGGCTCGATATGCCGCCTGATATAGGGTCATACTGGCTGTTTCTTCATTGGGCTCCACCCCGGACACCGAAAGCCTGCGGTCATTGATCGTTTTTACCAGACTGGTGGCATTGGTAGATGAGCACTGTGCCGTTGAGCTGTCCGTCCCCAATGTGGAAATAATCGAACTATAAAAATCCTCCGGTGTTCCTTTGTTAAACATATTGCTGTCTTTCACCAGTTTAATCAACTTATCCATATTTTCAGCATTATCCTTGCCGCCGGAGCTGGACGCTGTCGCAATATTTTTGACATCATCCTCAATATCCTTTGACAAGGATATGTTGGCCGCCGTAATTTTTTGATATACCGCATTCACACCGTCAGCAGCAATCTGTGTCTTCAGATCAGCCGACGAGGCATTATTATAGGAGAAAAAGCGAATGCCGCTTGTAACGCCGTCAGCCAAATAGCCGCCGGCATGACCGGCGTATGATTTCGCAGCAGGAGTCTCCCCGGCCAGAATGCCCTCATTGAAAGCCTTGGCAAAAGTTTGGGCAAACTTGTTCAATTGATTAATATAATAAGGCACCCCTTTATAAGCCGAATTCGTTCCGTCGCCATCCCGCAAATCAAGTTCCGCTTTTAGCTGTCCACCGGTAGCCGTAAATGCTTCGCCTGTTTCCTCCCAGCTAACACTGTACATTCCATCGGTTGTGCCGTCTTGCGTAATTTCCAGCCTTTTGGCGTCACTGCCGTCAACAAGCGTAATACCATTGATCCGAATGGCAAGTTTTTTATTTTCCGTTTCATCCGACGACTGATTGACGGTTGTTTCCGTTACGCTTATATCTGTCAGTTTGGATAATTTGTCAACCAAAACGCCCCGCTGGTCTTTGAGTTCATTGGCATTCGCACCGCTTGCCAAGGCCTGGCTGATTCTGCCGTTCAAATCGGCAATCTGCTGAGCAAAAGAATTAATTTGATCCACTGCCATCTTGACGGCGCAATTCTTATCTTGCCTGATTTCACTTAGCTTCTGTGAACTTTCATTTAAATACTGGCAGATCCCCTGTCCCTTCTCCTTGAGCGAATTCCTGTTTGGATTGTCGCCAGGGTTTTTGTCTAAATCTTCCAAGGCAGAGTAAAAGTTTTCGAAAATTTTATTGAAACCACTGCTGGAAGTCGCAGTATTCAGCACTGCTTCCAGCTCTGTCAGGGCATTGGCCTTCGTATTCCAATCACCTAAGCGGGTATTTTCCTGCCAGTATCGCCCGTCCAGGCGGCAATCCCTGAGTTGACTTACAGAGGTCACCTCCGTGCCGTTGCCAAGTATGGAGCGTCCGCCATAAACAGCCGCTGCTCCAATCGCTTCTTGATTCACTATCTGCCGACAATAACCTTTGGTGTTGGCATTGCCGGTATTATTTGTAACCACTGACATAGCCGCCTGACTTGTATAAATACCCCGGCTGGCTATGTTAATGCCGGTAAAAGTTGCATTCATGTTAATTCCCCCAAACGCCTGTTATAAACTCTCTATCTCCCCAGTTGTTTAATCAAATCACTAATCAAAGTATCCGCAGTGCTCAATACCCGGGCACTGGCGTTATAGGCAGTTTGATAGATAATCATTTTAGACATTTCTTCATCCTGGGAAACGGAGGATATGGAATCCCGTTGGGTTCCGACCTGCACCCGCAGAGTACCCTGTGTATCGTAATTGCTGCCCGCCGTATTGCCCATCGTACTAATCCAGGAAAGCAGGGACTGATAAAAATCGGTTCCCGTCATGGACAAGCCATCAGAACTAAACATCTTTTCATTCTGCAATCCGGTGATTTTAGCAGCTACCGTATAATCACTTTTTGCACCGCTTGTGCCAGCAGCTATTTTGTTCATATCGCTCGCAACCGCTGGATTTAGCTGGATATTGCCCAGTCCCAAGGATGCGTTGCTGTTTATTTTAACAAACAGCGCCTCACCGGAATTGCCGTAAAGATCCTTGCCTGACTGCAACAGGGAATTAACCTTATTGGCTATGGTGGTCATCAAATTGTTCAGTCCCTGCCGCAAATCGGTGAGCGTACTGCTGCTTTGTGGCACAAAGTTATAAGTCGCTTCGCCTGTAAGGAATTTGGCTGCGCTCTGATCGGCTTCTTCCAAATCAGCCCTGATTGTGCCACTGGAAATACCGGCATCCATATCCAATTCCGCCCACTTTACCTGTAGTGTCGTGCCTGTTTCCACCACTGTCAGGGTATGCGTCATGTCCCCCTGTACCAATGTTACACCGCCAATACTGACATTTAAAGCGCCATTCGGCTGTTCAGCAACACTAATATTGGCCAGGGAAGACATCTTGTCTAACAGAGCATCGCGCTGATCACGCAAATTACCATTTTCACCGCCATTATTTTCCGCCAGCATAATCTCTTTGTTAAGCGCAACCAGGTCTTGGGCCCCATTATTCAGGCTGTCCACACTATCGTTTACCCGGTTGCCGGCATCCTGCTGCATTTCCGTCAACTGGGTGTTGATTTGATTAAACGTATTCACCAGCGCGGTGGCATATCCCACGATTGTACTGCGCGTACTTTGACTGCCGGCATCATTACTCAATTGATCCCAGCTATCAAAGAAATTTTTTATCGTTTGCTGCAACCCTTTGCTCGAACTAGTGGAGTTGTCGTAATTGCCATATTCGTTCAGTAATTTTTGTCCGTCTTCCAGCAGTGCATACTTCCTATTGTAATACGATGTTTTTCCGTTCACCTGCCGGTAAGTCTGATCAAGAAAACTGTCTCTTGCCCGACAAATCTCATTCACACCGGCACCACAGCCATAGGGCGTCCCGCCAATAATTTTTTCCGCGCTCGCGATCTGCTGACGGGAATAGCCAGGCGTCGTAATATTGGAAAGATTGTTGCTCACTACCGATAAACTGGCCTGATTGACATACATACCCGTCGTCGCAATGTTATATATGTTAAAGGTTGATCCCATAGCCAAACTCCTTATTTTAATGATTAACGTACCATATTAATAAGCGTTTCCTGCATTGTATCCTGGGTGGTAATAATTTTGCTGTTGGCCTGATAAGCCCGCGAAGTGATCATCATGTCACTAAACTGCTCGGCCAAATCAACATTGGAACCTTCCAGTGTACCGGCACTTAGACTTCCTGTCCCCCCTGAACCGGCTGCCACACCACCAGTAAAGTTTCCGGAATTGGTGGTCGTCGTATATAAATTATCGCCCACTTTTTCCAACCCGGCCGAATTAGTAAATTGGGCCAGAGCAATCATGCCTAGCGACTGCTTTTGACCATTATTATAAGAACCAATAATCGTTCCGTCACTGCCAATACTAAAATCGTCCAGATCACCGGCCGCGTATCCGTCGGTTCCGCCAGTCACCTTAGTTTCACCGCTGTTCATGTAGGTGGAAATTCCCGACATATCCATTTTTACAGTAATCGGACCCGAACCCGTTGGCCTGAGCGTAATGTTAGGCATTGCGTTAAAGTTTGCTGCATCAGTCGTAAGCAGTTTGCCATTGCTGTCAAACTCAAGATACCCGAAAGAAGGGGCACCCACCGTCATATCCTTAGAAGAGGACGCCGCCTGCCAAAACCAGGAGGTATTTCCGGTATGAGTAACACCGACAGTGGCCGTAGCTGTTCCTACATAGGCTGCCATAGCACCGGTATTCGTCCCGTCCGTTACAACGATCGCGCTGGAACCACCTGTCGAAGCAGATACAAAAGAAAGTTTGCCGTCTGAGGTCAACTTAGCCGTCACTTTGCCGGCTAAATCCGGTACACTGCTAATTGCCGTATTCACGGCAGCTACAAACGCACTGGGCGAAGCATAAGTACCGGGAGGAATGGTAATCTCGGTTGCCGCTCCTCCATCCACCGCAAGTTTAAACTGATCACCGGTGTCCTTAGTAACCGTATATCCACCGTTCGCCAGTACCACGCTTCCTGTTGCTGCCCCGCCGGTGCTGGCATCGGTACAGCATTTACTCATTTTCACCTGTACATCATAACTATTGCCCTGTGCATCATAAACCGTCATGGTAGTCAATGAATCCGGCGTGCTTGGAACAACACCGATATTGTGCATCGAAGTTCCACGGGCAGTCTTGGTCGGATCCAGATTGCCGGAAAGAACCCCGATAGTGCTGGCCTTGGGCGGAATAATCTTCTTATTGCCGTTCACGCCGTCGGCAAACACATTAATCGGTTGAACGGCTGTCTGAGTATTATAGGTGATTTTCCCATTGGCATCCGTGGTATATTGCTGCCAGCCGCATACTTTCATCCCATTGACTGTCAAATTGCCTTCTTTGTCCACACCGAAATTACCCGCGCGGGTAAATTTATATTCACTACCGTTTCCGTCCTTGACAATGAAAAAACCATCCCCGCCAATCGACGCGTCTCTGTTATTGCCTGTTGACTGAGTCGAACCCGTTGACATATCGGTATTGATTGAACTCACATTAACGCCAAGACCAATCTGCATGGGATTGGTACCGCCCCGGCCAGATGATGCACTTGGGCCGGTGGCTGCACGTATCGTCTGGCTGAAAATATCGCTAAAAGTCGCCCGCTGGCTTTTATAGCCGGGCGTACTGATATTGGCAATATTATTGCCAATGATATTCAATTTGGTTTGCTGCGCTTTCAAACCGGATACACCGGAATCCATAGCTGATGACATATTGATTTCCTCCCAGATTCTATTTCATCGATCGATCTGAAATAGCATTCAGCCTCTCCCATCGGAGTCCAGCTGATAAAAAATTTTCAAATCATTTGCTGGCAGCAGGAGCCACTATGATTACGTCACTGACCTTAACCAGTCCGCCATTCACCACAAGATAAGGTTCATCATTTTTCACTACCACCGCTTTTGCAGTACCGGTATCAGTAGTTGCAGCTCCGGTAGCGGAATCTGTCGTCTGGTAGGTTACTGATGTACCAATCAAATTATAAGCACTGTTCGTCGTTAGCATATTTTTCATGCCTTGCAGTTGGGACAAAGATTCCACCTGAGCCAGCTGCGCTACATATTCCGTATTGCTTACCGGGTTAGTAGGATCTTGATTTTGAAGTTCGGAAGCCAAGATTTTCATGAAAGTGTTGAAGTCACTGAGATTATTCGTTCCTTTCGTATCTTTTTTTGGGTCGGTATCTGTTGGTGTTTTCCACCAATCTGAGCTGCCACTCACTGGAGCTGTAGACATTGCAATTCCTCCTTTATCCCAGCGTCCTGCCGGATTTCAACAAATGTTATCGTCCCTGAAAATTTATCTAGACAGATTAACTTTCATCTGTCAATACTGCAAATAGAGTCAAAATACAAAGACCCTGACTCTATTTACCTGTATTGATTATCCAGCTATACTGCTATTATTTAAGCAGTGAAAGAACCTGTGATGGTTGTTGGTTAGCCTGAGCCAACATAGCCTGAGCTGCCTGTTGCAGAACAGTGTTTTTCTGGTAATTGGCCATTTCAGCAGCCATATCCACGTCACGAATACGAGATTCGGCGGAGGTCATGTTTTCTGAAGTCGTAGTCAAATTATTGATAGTGTGATCCAAACGGTTTTCATAAGCACCCAGTTTGGCACGTTCAGCCGATACCGCTTGAGTTGCATTGTCAATTATCGTGATGGCTGACTCAGCACCTGCCTGAGTACTTACATCCACGGAAGACAAAGCCAGGGACTGAACGTTCATTTTGTTAATGGCAACATTCATAGTCTGATTTTGATTAGCTCCGATTTGGAAGGTCAAGGAACCATCGCTCTGAATATCGGTAGCTGCCTGGGTTTCCGAGTAAGCGCTTAAATCGCTGCCGAAATTAGCAGCTATCTTAGTAGCATCGGTAGCCGAATTCTGCACCGTCATAGTAAGATCGGAAACGGCATTCGCGATACCAGCCTGTCCGGTAATCTGAATCTTATTATCTTTAATAGCTACGCTAGAGGAACCGCCAATAGCGGATTGAATCTTATCAGCAAGATCCTGCAGAGTAGTTGTAGAGGTAACAGCAAGGGTTGCGGTTTTTTGTTGTCCGCCTACTAAGACGCTGACATTAATCTGGTTGCCAGCTTTTACACCGTAACTATTACCATCGGCATCTGCCAAAGATACCAAAGTATCTGTCGATCCGGTACCACCATTTGTTTTGGCCCCTTGCCCTGCAACTTCATTTGCAGTATTGTTAGTGCCTGTAGCAGCAATCATCTTAGTAAACCCTGCATTACCAGTAGTAGCCGTTACAACCACACTGCTTTTAGAACCGGTCGTAGCTGATGTAAATACAAGTCGATTATCACCATCTAAGGAAGCAGTAACTTTTCCTTTCAAAGCAGAATTAGCATTAATTGCAGTATTCACAGCCTCCTTAAGTTGATCTTGTGTATATGTGCCAGCCGCAACAGTAACATCAACACCTGCAGCGCCGTCTACTGCAATATTAACCTTATCGTCAGTACCCGCAGTTATAGTTGTCGAACCGCCAAGAACAACGCTGCCGGTAGAAGTACCGCTCGCTGCTACCGCGTCACCCTGTGTGGGACCACCGACCAGAGCAGACGCACCAGTACCCTTAACAGATACACTACTGGAAGCGCCGTTTGAGGTTGATGTAAACTTAAGATGACCACTACCATCATTGGCAACAGTGACTTTTCCGGCTAAATCTGAATCAGCAGCAATTTTAGCAGTTATATCTGATATAACTGCTGCAATATTTGCGTCAGCCCCAAGCGTAATAGTTTTAGCAGTGCCGCCATCTACTCCGATAGTCAGTTTATCACCAGCTGTCGCACTGGTAGGAGTAGCGCTACCGGTGAAAGTACCACTCGTTGCCAATGACCCGGTAACTGCCGTTTGAGCACCGATCCCGTTCGCACCAGTCACAGCATTACCTGTAACAGCCACATTACGAGCACTACCAACTGTTGTAAACACCAGCTGATTATTACTATCTAAGGCAGCAGTGACTTTACCGTTTAAACTACCACCACTAATAGCACTTTGTACCTGTGATAAAACTGAAGCTCCTGTATTTGTGCCATTCGCAAGTGTAATATCAACGCCGGCACCGCCATCCACCGAGACAGTAATTGTATCATTAGTACCAGTAGCTATGTTTGGCGCCGAAGCTACGAGATTAGTGCCACCGGTGGAAGTGCCGTGAACCATTGCTGCCCCGTCAGCCTTCGTTGGTGGAGTACCACCGAACACAGCAGTCGCAGCAGTACCTGTAATATCGAGATTGCTGTTTTTACCGGTTGCAGCTGATGTAAACACAACATGATTAGTTCTATCTAAGGAAGCAGTGACTTTTCCTTTTAAAGTAGAACCATCAATAGCGGTGTTTATAGCTTTCACAAGATCCGTTTGTGAATATCCTGTGCTATTTGCAATCGTAACATTAACACCCGCGCCGCCATCTACTGCGATATTAAGTGTATTGTTAGCACTAGTTATAGCTGTCGAAGCGCCAAGAGCAGTGGTGCCTGTTTCAGTGGCGCCATGAGTAGCAGTAGCACTTATTAGAGTTGTAAAGGCACTGTTTGTACCATCCGTAACACTCACCTTGCTAGCTGTACCAGTTGCAGCCGATTTAAATACAAGATTTTTACCAGTACTATCTACCTCAGCAGTAACTTTGCCTTTTAAAGTAGAAGCATTAATAGCGTCGTTCACGGCACCGACAAGATCATTTGCACTAGTATAGTTCTTCTGCGCAATTGTAACTTGAGTACCGCTGCTAGCTCCATCCAATGTGATGGTAAGTTGATCATTAACGCCAGTAGCAATATTCGCTCCGCCTGAAATATCCACAGTACCGGTTGCAGTGCCGTGATCACCACCTGACACCGTTGTCTTGGCGTCAATGCCGACAGCTTCAGTTTTAGTTGTCATGCCTAAAGTTGCTGTTGCATCGTTTGTACCTGCCATAACAGCTACTGTACTGTTTTTGCCAGTGCTGGCGGAAACAAAGGACAATTCTCCATTAGAAGCTACTTCTGCAGTCACTTTACCGGCTAACGCAGTGTTATTGCCGATGGCAGTGTTTACCGCAGACGCCAAATCAGACGCAGAGGTATAGGTACCCGCCGCAATGGTAATTTCCTGGCTGCCGCCACCGTCAACATTTAGTTTTAGCTGGTTATTGGAACCGGCAAGAGTAACAGGAAGAGTTACCGAACTTCCGCCCACTGAAGTCCCCTGCGTAGCCGCGGTTTTCATCTCAACGGAGTCTAATTTTGTACCGAGAGCAACGCTACTGCCTGCTGACAGACTGCCGTCAAGCAGATTTTTGGTATTAAACTGGGTAGTAGTGGAAATCCGGTCAATTTCACTTTTTAACTGTTTAACTTCCTTTTCGCACGCCGCGCGGTCACTGTTGGTAGAAGTATCACTGGATGACTGAACCGCCAGTTCCCGCATACGCTGCAGAATACTGGTTGTTTCATTGAGAGCCCCTTCTGCAGTTTGTACCAAAGAAATACCATTCTGGGAATTGCTTTTCGCCTGGTCTAAGCCGCGAATCTGTCCACGCATTTTTTCTGAAATCGCCAAACCTGCCGAATCATCGGCTGCACTATTAATACGTAGACCTGAAGATAATTTCGCCAAAGATGATTGGGTGGCTTTCTCATTTTTACTTAAGGAATTCAAAGTGTTTAATGAAGCAAGATTGTGGTTAATAATCATAATAAAACCTCCGTGTTTTTTTTAGTGAACTTCCATTTTCACCTTTTTATAACAAGCCTCATGGCCACTCGGCTTATTACCAGATTAGAAATACTTGCCTAGAAAGAATTGTTTCCTAAATTAAAAGGACGATTACACTTGTTGTTTTGTATCAGTGTCCTACTGGTATCAACAAATGTAATCGTCCTTGAGATTTGTATGGTTTTCATATATTCAGATTAAGTCGCTATATTTGTTTTGCGTTACTCCTCCTTGAACAAAAAAAAGACAACCCAGTGTTCCAAACTCCTTTGCATCCTGCAAAAGACTGTTTGGTCCATCGGATCGTCCTTGTTTAGATAATTTACACATTCATTATGCTTACAGCTTGTGTCACATGTTAATTTTCTAATAGAAAGTTTTTCTCTATTATTTATTATATCGTAGAACTTATCATTTTACTTAAGTGTTTTTTTTATTTTTCATCATTTATTCTTCAAAGTTTTCGTTACTCATAGACAGGAAGAATAGTAAATCCACTTTCACTGCAATTGTAATCTTCCTTACGATTTATGTAGTTTTCATATATTCAGGTTAAGTTGCTGTATTTGTTTTGCGTTTCATAGATTTCGCCACGAGTAATATTTATGCTTTTCGGGGCATTGATAGCCAATCTCAAATCCCCATCCGCACTTCTAACGACCTTGACCATAATGTCCTCACCAATCATCACAAATTCGCCTGGTTTTCTGCCTAATACTAACATAATCATTCCTCCTTGAACAAAAAAAGGGACAACTCAATGCTCCAAACCCTTTTGCATCCTGCAAAATTTAGTTTGGCCCATGAATCGTCCCTGTTTAGATATCTTTATATATTCATTCGCTTACAGCTTGTGTCACATTTTGATTTTCTAATAGAGTATGACCATTCCTCCTTGTGCAAAAAAAAAGATAACCCAGCGTTCCAAACCCCCTTTGCATCCTGCAAAAGATTTGGCCCTGTGGATCGTCCTTGTTTAGGTATTTTTACATATTCATTGTACTGACAGCTTGTGTCACATTTTGATTTATTAATAGGTCTTTTTTCCCTACTATTTACTATATCGTAGAACTTATCATAATACTTAAGTGCTTTTCTAGTATTTTTCTAATATTTCCCTAATGTTTTTTAGTTGTAGCTCTTTACATCCACTTCCATCCTGCGTTCCTCCATTTCAGTATAACGACGCATCTGGCTAAGTGGGAATAATTCCAATGACAATGACTAAATTTGATAAGACATTGCTTGATCATTTACACATTATCTCCAATTTTCCAATAAATATTTCTCAGCCTCCGTACACCATAAACCGTTATTTTCGCTGGTTATTTCTGCAAGTCTTGCGAAATGCGGATTTTCTTTACCTTTTTCCTCAAAGTCGGCAATTGCCGTTAATTCCATATCTATGCCCGTATAAATTAGCTTTTTCCCTGCCGGTTCCTCCGGTAACCTTAAAGTAGCTTCTGCAGCACTATCTAGTCCTCCAATATGAGTTACCATAACAGATGGATTAATCAACTTCTTTTCTGTCATCCGCAAAGATTCAATCATGTCATCCGTATTACCGCCAGTGGTCCCAATAATATGAGTTGAATTATAATGAACATTATAAAAATTGCACTCACCGGAAAAATTAACATCTGTTGGTCCTGCGAAAAAGTTCAGACATCCATCTCTTCCCAATATTTTGTCCCCCTGCTTAACTAAAGGCTTTACCGGAGTAAATACATATACATCATCAAAACCTGTGCCGCCTGTTAAATTTCTCAAATATTCAGATGGATCTTCCAACCCTTTCGTATTTGCAAAGATAAGCTCTATTCCGTTTTCCTTCGCTTCTGTAATAGAAAATATACTCTCGGCTCTCGCTAATCTTTTTTCATCTACATCCGTCACTACAATCATTTTTGGTCTTCGATCACAATGCATTGCATAATCAATGGCACCCAGTCCCATCGGACCTACACCGGCAAGGATAGCGAGTTTCCCCCCTTCCGCAATTCCCATCCTATGCTCGTAGCTTCCCATCATGGTATGATAATTAGCATGAAAAGCTCCAATAATACAAGACAAGGGTTCCGCTAAAGAAGCCTCGTAATAAGATTCCCCTTCATATTTTAACAAGCATCCTAATTCCATTACTTCCTGGGGCATAATAACATAGGTTGCTGCCCCACCACAATACCGATAGGAATAACCAGGCGAATCCATACTGCCTTTATAATTCAGTGCTGGTTGCATGGAAAATTTTTCTCCCGCTTTAAACTGATCTTTCCACTTAGAACCAACCTCAATGATATTTCCTGCCATTTCATGTCCGATAATAATCGGGTTCTCAGCTATGTCCGCAGGAACCCTTTTGTGATCGGTTGCTAATAGGGCTGCTTTATAACTTGACATACATATACTGTCTGAAATTACTTGAACGAGTATCTCATCTTCTTCGATTTGAGGTAATTCAAACTCGTCTAAACGCAAATCCTTTTTTCCATATAATCGAACGGCTCTTGTTTTCATATTATAATCCCCTCTACTCATATTATAAATATTTCCATTTTACTTCTTTTTCTAATTTTTCAATTACCTTAAGAGAGCTAGGCTCTGTACCGCAAGTCATCACATTGGCTGTACCAGCAGCAACCGCTAATGTAGCAGCTTTTTCAAAAGCGTATCCCTCATCTATGGCATAAGCAAGCGCGGCCACCATAGAATCCCCTGCTCCTACAGTGCTCTTTACAGCTACTGTAATCCCCTCTGCCAATAGGGCGACCTCCTTATTTAAAAACAAGGCCCCTTTCTCTCCCAGGGAAACAACCACTATTTCTATCCCATACTTCTCCATAAGCGTTCGAGAATGCTCGACCGCTTCTTCAACGCTTACGATCTTTCTATCAAGTAATCTTTCCAGTTCATGAATGTTGGGTTTTATCAAATATGGCCCAGCCTCAATTCCTAACCGTAAAAGTTCTCCGTCTGCATCCAATAAAGTTCTTGCGCCCTTTTTTTTAGCGCCATAAATCCATTTTTGATAGATGTCATTTTCCATATTAGGAGGAACACTGCCCGAGAATATCATAACTGATTTTTCACTGACGGATTGTGAAAGATAGTTATCAATCTGCTTGATATCTGCCTCCGTAATTTCGGGTCCACTTTCATTTATATCGGTATTTGTCTGCTGTAAAGGATCCACAATCTTGAGATTCGTTCTTGATTCTCCCTCAATGAAAACAAACTCATTTGCAATACCCATTTCGTCTAAATATTCTTTGATAAACGCCCCGGCTTTTCCACCAAGAAATCCTATAGCTCTGCTCTTACCCCCTAAGCTCAGTATGATTTTAGAAACATTGATACCTTTACCACCCGCATCTAATCTTACAGATGATACTCTATTGACCCTATTGATATGAACATCATTGATTTCCACCGTTTTATCAACTGCCGGATTTAACGTAACGGTAATGATCATTATTTATCCCCCAGAGATTTGAAATTTTCATGCTAATTTTGACTATAAAAAAGCTGATATAAATATTCGCTATCTGTCGTAGTTCTTAACACTTCTACCATACTATCGTCTTCCGCATTGACTGCTGTGGCAATATTTGAAAGAATGCTTAGATGCTCATTTCCTACGCCTGCTATCCCAATTACCAGATAGGCCTTTCCCTCACCAAAGGAAACCCCCTCTGGAAATTGCAAAACCACCATTCCTGAATTTCTAATATTATCTTTCGCTTTCCCAACTCCATGCGGAATAGCAATTCCTTTGCCAATATAGGTCGTAAGATCGTTTTCTCTCTCAATCATGGCTTCAATATACTCTTCATTTACATATCCACCTTGATACAGTAAACGCCCCGCCATTCTAATGGCTTCATCCCGTTCCATACTTTCCAGACCCAAGAGGATATTGCTTTTTCTGAGAACGACATTATCTGCCACATCAGCACTTACTTCCTCAATAACGGATGTCTTGATCGCAGTCAGTCGTTCGCTTAACAGTTCAAAAACATGATTTTCAATAAAATCCGGGACCAATATATGCTCGGCATGAGGTGATTTAGCTTTAGCACGAGCAGCCAGTTTTTCATGGGTAATAACAATCTGTGCATCGGCGGGAATCGCGTCGATTGCACAATTTACTACTTCGATATTGAGTCCGGCCTTCTGAAATTTATTGCGCAACATAGTGGCTCCCATTGCACTCGATCCCATCCCTGCATCACAGGCAAAAATGACTTTCGTAACTGCCCTTTTAACCTGAGTTCCCTTAAGATTCTTAACTTTTATCCTAGATTCTTCCAGCTTGGAATCATCCTGTTTGGTACTAGCTTGTTTTACAAACACGGCAGCAATGAGAAATGAAACCGCTGTTGATACGAGTATTCCAGACAGAACGGCTGCATATCCACCCTTGGGGGTCATCGCTAATACGGCAATAATACTTCCCGGAGAAGGCGTTGCCACGAGTCCTGCTCCTAATACATTGAAAGTAAACACGCCACTTGCTCCCCCGCATATCACGGCGATTAGCAGTAAAGGATTCAT